>PMLN01000168.1 GCA_003158885.1 Anaerolineae bacterium | reverse complement strand
CACTCTCCTGAGGATGAAACACAAAACATTATTTCCGAAGCCGCCAAAATTGACCGTCAGACCAATTTCGGCGTTTTTCACCTGTCGATTCTCAGGTAACTCATGGCGCAATTGCCAGACGATATCCACGATCTGAGCTACGCCAGTCCCGCCCACGGGATGACCGCGCGCTTTCAAGCCACCCGATACGTTGATTGGGATCTGCCCACCGAGCCGGGTCTTACCGTCAACGGCAGCCTTTCCGCCTTCGCCCTTTTTAAAAAATCCAACGTGTTCGCTCTCGGCGATTTCCAGGATGGTAAAGGCGTCATGCAATTCGGCCACGTTGACATCCGACGGCTTGAGCTTGGCCATGGCGAAGGCTTTCTGCGCCGCCAGGGTGACGGCCTTGAGATCGGTGGGATCCTCGCGCTCGGCCAGCGTGTGCGTATCAGTCGCCTGGCCGAAACCGGCGATGATAACGTACGGTTTGCCGAGTTTTTTTGCAATTTCCACCGTGCATAAAACAAGCGCCGCGGCTCCATCACTCACCGGGCAAAGATCGTACAAGTGCAGAGGATCGGCTGATACGGGATTGTTGACGATGGCATGCGGGCTGTCGAAGATACCGTTGCGGTCAAGCGCCATCTCAACGTGTGCGTAAGGATTCAATGTGCCCATCTCCTGGTTCTTCAGGGAGATGGCCAGCAGGTGTTCGCGCGTGACACCATACTTTTCCATATACAGCCGGGTGAACATCCCCCCCATGCCGGGCAGGGTGATCCCGTAAGGATACTCCGCCTGTGGATGGGTCATCGTGGCGACAAAATCGGTGGCGCGCCAACCGGTGACCTCACGCATCTTCTCACCACCAACCACCAGGACTGTATCGTAGTAACCAGAAGCAATCGCCAGCAAACCATTCTTGACCGCCGAAGCCCCGGAGGCCGGTCCGTTTTCGATGGTCTCTGCCGCGGCGGGCAACAGACTCAGACGATCCACCAGCGAACTGGCAATCGCCGACTGGTGTTGGAGCATTCCGCCACCCATGTTGGCAACGTAAACCGCATCAACGGATTTATCCCCCAGGCCGGCATCATCCAAGGCCTTCAAGGATGCATAAGCCAGCATATCCATCAGGGTATCTTCGTCCCGTCGGCCAAAGGGGATCATGCCAGCGCCGATAATCGCAACATCTCTCATTTTCTTATCTCCCTTTCAGGCCAGCAATCCGTTCGCGGATAGTGTCATCGTCAGCAAATTTGATATCGGCCATGGCTTCTTCCATCAATTCCTGCGAGACAGGGCGGTCACCGACTACCAAGCGCGGCTTGGCTTTGAGATAAATTTCCCGCGTCAGGCGGTAAGAGTCGCCGCCACCCAGTTCGTGCGGGATTTTGGTCGCTTCCAACGGATACTCAACCATCCAGCGCCGGAAGCCGATCGGGCTTTCCGCGACAATCAAGACTTCGTCCTGCCCCATGTAATCCATGTGGTATTCCATCTTGGCCGCAAACAGGTGCGAGCCAATACGCAGACCGCGATCAATCGCCAGCGTGTGATAGCTCATGCCAACTTTCTCATTTTCCAATCGTCCGTTGACGATGCCCACCAGGTAGCCATCCACCTGCCCCAGCAGGCAGTATTCACTTTTCACCCGGTAGCGATACCAGGCCAGAAGTTCTCCGTACAGCCGGGCGCTGACGATATCGTAATAATCCCGTTCGATGAACAGACAAGGGTGGACAGATTTAAGAATTGCCGGAACATCCTCGCGGACAGCCTGCCGCACAACCATTACTTTGCCGTTAGCCAGGATGATGGTCTTAGGTGGGTAAGGTGCCATGGGGTATTGGGTTGGCCGAAGGAAGGCCTCAAGTTCAATGTCTACTGGCATATCTTTTCTCCTCTAATAGTTAAGTGGCCGCCTTGCGCAAAACGCTTTGCAGGTTTCTTCGCCATCATTTCATATTTTCCATGCTTAGTTTATTGAGGCTCTCAACGTGAGCGGGATTAAACGCGTCGCCGAATTTTGTTTTCGGCATGGAGGCCTTCTGAGCCATCAGTTTCTCATATTCAGCATCCTCCACGATCGCTACACAGCGGGAGATGCAGGATTCGCCGTCTACGAAACGCCAAGGGAACATGCCAATTGTCACGCGGCGATTGAGCAGCAGGTCAATTTCACCCCCCAGGCACTCGGCATGGATAATGCCATACGGGAACATCTCCAGGTGCATGAGCTGGTACTTGCTGTCGTCGAAGAATTCCGCCAAGGGCATGCCATATTTCTTCTTGAAAACCTTGTCCGCCTGGCGGGCTTGACGCGGCATCCAGTCGCGGATGATGGTGTTCATGGGATGGTCAGCGCTTCCGCAGTCCACACCAATCCAGCGCAGTTTCTTCTTCTTGGCCCACTCAGCAAATTCGCGGTCGGGACCGGGGTGCATGACCATATAGCGAATTTCGTCGGCAGTCGGCATATCCCAGCCGAAATGATGGTAGCCGGTATGGATGATGAGAATGTCACCCTCACGGACCTCTACGCGCTCATCAACCATCTTGCTGGTGTATACATCGTAGTCGCCGCTGACATCACTCAGGTCAACGACGGCGGCTTCGTGCACCAGGAAATCCATATTCAGCGAGGCAATATCCTTGCCCGGGGAATGGAAGTGGATCTCGCCGTCCAGGTGCGTGCCGAGATGATTAGAGTGGGTGAGCACCTGCCCGTTGGCTCCGTTGGGCGCCAGGCGTTTGAAATACTTCAATTGCAATGGCTCATACGTCGGCCAGGGGGGGGTGGCGATACCGAGAGGGATAGTCAAGTCAATGAATTTCATGGTTTTGTTCCTTTCCTTGTAGTAGTTTGATTTGGAAAACTCGATTGTGGCTCCGTACATTTTTTGTAATGGCTAGCAGCCATCTTTGAAGCGCTTCTCTAGCCCGCGCAGGATTCCCGCACCGACAATAATCCACACCAGGATCTTTATGGGCAATGCCGGTGTTGACCTGCGACAGGCTGCCGATCTCCATAGCCATCACTTCACAATCCCGGCATCCAGCATGGCGAGGTAGACTTTTTCTGCCGTGAAGGGCGGTCCCTCAAGGCGGACGCCAACAGCATCATAGATGGCGTTGGCAATCGCCGGGATAGTGGGCACCATCGAATGCTCGCCAATTCCCCGCGCTCCCCAAGGCCCGTCGTCCTGCGGAACTTCGACGATGTAGGCTTGCAGCTCCCGGGGAGTGTCTGCTGATGTGGCTATACGGTAATCAACAAAACTGGGATTCCTTACAAAGCCGTCTTTCAATTGAAGGATCTCGAACAGCGCCGAACTCATTCCCTGGACAAAACCTCCTTCCATTTGCGCCTTGACCATTTCCGGGTTAATGGCTTTGCCAACATCAAAAGTGGAGACACCCTTGATAATCTCGATACGACCAGTGTCCAAATCCACTTCCAATTCAACAGCTTGCGCGCCGGTAGTGTAGTGCACGACGGCGCGTTCGCCCTGCCCGGTTTCGGGGTCCAAACCGGTGACGTAAGCGGGCATGAATTTGCCGCGCCCAACGACTGGCCCTCCTCTCCAGCCCTGATCGCCCGGCTTGGGCAGACCATAAACGACAAGGTTCTTCAACGGTATTTCCCTCTCGCTTTTATACGAAATCACCACACCATTGACAATATTCAGGTCCTCAGGAGTCTCTTCCCAGGCTTCAGCCACTGTATCCAAAATCTGACGCTTCGCATCTTTGGCGGCATTGGCAACGGCATTCCCCATACTCCATGTAAGACGGCTGGCGACGGTCTGCCACTCATAAGGACTGTAGCGCGTGTCAACCGGGGTGGCAATGCGAACCGATTCGTACGGAACACCGAGAGCGCCTGCTGCCATTTGGGCCATCACGGTAAACACACCCTGGCCGAGTTCCTGTCCGCCAACACCCACATTGACCGTACCGTCTTCGGCTAATTCAACCCAGGCGCTCGAGCCGGCATTGGGCGGCATGGCCGGGGCCTTCCACATTATGGCAAGCCCTTTGCCCCGTCGTTTGTTGGGAGCGCTCGGAGGAGCTTTTGTTCCCCAATTAATGGCTTCGGCTGTTTTTTTAATACAATCGGACAAGCCGGTTGCATGCATTTTACTGCCGGTCACCAGGGTACTGCCTGTTTTCAGACAATTGAGTTTTCGAAACTCAACTGCATCCATCCCGATTTTAAGAGCGAGTTCATCAATACACTGCTCCAACCCCGCGTGCATTTCGGGCATGCCAAACCCTCGCATTGGGCCGGTGACGGGATGATTGGTATATACGCAATAACTGTCCGTCCTGACATTGGGCACTTCATAAGGGCCGCTGCTGCTGTAGCCGGAGGCGCGCGTGATGTTAACGCCATATTCTGTATAAGCCCCGCCGTCCCAATAAAATTTATTCTCCATCGCCAGAAGCCGGCCATTTTCATCGCACCCCATCTTGAAGTAGGCCACCAATCCCTGGCGCACGAAGGCTGTGTAGAATTCTTCTTCGCGCGTCAGGAGCAGTTTGACCGGATGTCCTTTAACTTTGGTGGCGATCGCAACCACCAGAGCTTCCATACTCACCCCAGCCTTGCTTCCAAACCCGCCACCCACATAGGGCGCGATCACGCGCACTTTACTCTGGGATATTCCCATGGATTCGGCAATGAGATTGCGTTGCGCGAATGGCGACTGTGAACTGACCCACAGTGTAATCTCTCCGGTCTCATCCACTTTGGCAGTGGCGACATGCGGCTCTATTGGAACGTGTTGAATTTGGGGAATCCGGTACTTGCGCTCAATGATTGCCGCGCACTTCTCCCATGCGCTGTCTACATCGCCTTTGCGGATTTTGAAGTGGTTGGAGATGTTCGTCCCCGCTTGAGGAAAAATAAAGTTGACTACCGCATACTGACCGAGATCGGGGTGAAGCAGCGGCGCTTTGGGACTAGCGCCAAATTCGGGATCGAGAACCGGCTCCAAAATCTCATATTCAACTTCAATCAACTCGAGGGCTTTTTCGGCAATCTCTTCGCTGATAGCGGCCACTCCCGCCACCGGATCACCCACGTACCGCACGCGTCCACGACAGAAGATGTAGCGGTCCCGAAGATACAATCCGATATAACCAGGGAAATCCTCGCCGGTGACGACAGCTTTCACGCCGGGCAGGGCGCTCGCTTTTGTAGTGTCAATCTTCTTGATGAGTGCATGCGGATGCGGACTGCGTTTAATCCGCGCATGCAGTAGTGAATTTCCAAACTGGATGTCATCCGCGTAAATAGCTGCACCGGTAACTTTTTCGCGGGCATCGATGCGGGGGGAGTTCTCGCCAATGGGGCTCGGGATATCTTGCCTGTCGGTCTTAGCCATAAGTTATCTCCTAATGGATGCGTAGAATCCAAAATGAAAATATGTTGATAAAAAGATCATACGGAGGGCGCAGGTCAGGTAGTAACCGATTGCATTCTGGCGGCTACCTTGACACTCTCGATGATACGTACATATCCAGTGCAACGGCACAAGTTTCCGACCAAGGCCTCGCGTATTTCATCCTCACTCGGATTCGGGTTACGCTTAAGAAGCGCATGCGAGGAAATCAGTATTCCGGGCGTACAAAAACCACATTGCACTCCACCCTCCTGGACGATGGCTTCCTGAATTGGATCAAGTTGTTTTTTGCCGGCCAGCCCCTCCACGGTGACAATTTTCGCCCCGTCACATTCGACAGCCAAGACCATGCAGCTATTGACGGGTTCTCCATTCAACAACACCGTACAGGCGCCACACTCACCAGCAGAGCAGCCATTTTTTGTGCCTGTTAACGCCAGACTTTCACGCAACATATGCATGAGGGTCATGTTCGAGGGAACGACAACCTGTTCGAGATCATCGTTAATGGTGACGTTTATTTTGTGGAATGCCATGTGTCCTCCGAATGATAATGGTTAATACTATGCGACTGGATCATCTTGGGGCGCGGCTTGTCAGTTCAATTTTTTCCAAACTTCGGCCAACGCTTTTGCAGATAAATTCCTCGCCATCTGTTTACGATATCGGGCGCTCCCGCGCACATCGTCAATCGGCGAACAAGCGTCAGTAGACAGGCGTGCCGCTTCATGTACAGATTCGGGCGTGATGGAATGGTTTGCCAGGTACGTCTCAGCCTGTGTGGGTACGAGGGGGACAGGAGCAACTGAAGCCAGTGCGAGACGGAAGCGATAGCCTGATTTACAATTAGAATCCGGATAACCCAGTGCCGTCACCCCGACGATGGACAAGTCGCTCAATTGATTACGTCCCAGCTTAAGATACATCCCCACGCATCCCTTCGGCGGGATGGGAAAGTGGATCGCCGTCACGACATCACCAAGTTTCAGCGTGGTTTTACCGGGGCCGAGAAAAAAGGATGCCATCGATTCCTGGCGCGGGCCATTGATCCCGTGAATGTGCAGGACTCCATCCAGTGTCAGGCATGCGCCAATGGTGTCTCCAGCCGGGGAGGCGTTACAGATGTTGCCGACAATGGTCGCGCGAGTTCGCAATGGATAGCTGGCTACGGAGCGGCAGGCCTCCGCCAGCAAAGGGTAATACGCTTTTACTTCGGGAGAGGCGATCACCCGGTTCATATTAACAGCCGCCCCCAGGGTGAGACCCGCTTTAGGGTCAAAATGTAAATCGTTCAAACCTTTCAGGTTTTTTACATCCACCAGGAATTGGGGTGTTAAGAATCCATCCCGCATTCGGACAAAAACGTCCGTTCCTCCCAGGAACGGACGCGCCTCAACGGCATGGCTCGCTAAAAATTCGCAAGCCTCGGCCAAAGTTGCCGGTTGAACATATTCAAATTCAGGTAGCGACGGATGCGTATTCATTGTCATGATATTTTCCTTCTCAAAGAGAGATCGTATTCTCAAAACCTATGCCAAAGGAATTTCACGCTCCGCCCGACATGACGTGCGGTAGGAGTGGAAATCTATTGTCGGTGCAATGGTAAGAACCGGAACATCTCCATCACTCTTTTTCATGGGGAAGCCCGAGCGCCTGGGGTTTTGCTGCGCCCCACCTGGCAGCAAACCACTTCGTTGACATGAGCACCAACGCCCCGATGGTAATGACAAACGGAACAGTTCTCCATATATACCTGGACATGATATCAGGAAGCACTAATTGTGGGTTAAGCGAGAGTTGCCACAGGGTACCAAAAAGCACAGAACCGCCAAGCAGGATAAAGGGATTCCACAAGGAGAAGAAGACCAGTGCCAGCGCAATAAAACCCCAGCCCAAGAGGAAGT
>PMLN01000022.1 GCA_003158885.1 Anaerolineae bacterium | reverse complement strand
GGATGGCCCATGATCTCAATGCCATCCGGGTTTGCGGCTATGGCTTCCTTGAACTGATCCACCATTTTATTTGGGTCCCAGCTGGAGTACTGCTCGATCAGCTTGACATTAAATGCCTTTGCAGCAGCCTCAGCACCGTTTGTGCGTGCCAAAGTGGATGCATCGCCTTGAGTGCCACCCATCTGCATATAGATGACGAGCTGTTTGCCCGGAGCAGCAGGAGCAGTGGTCGGTGCAGGGGCAGTAGTCGGTGCCGCCGCAGCAGCAGTAGTCGGTGCAGGAGCGGCGGTCGGTGCAGCAGCTGCAGGAGCAGCAGGCGTGGCGGCCGTCCCGCAAGCCGACAAGGCAAGAACAGCCATCAATAATACGGACAAAATACTAAACGTGCGTTTCATATATTCTTCTCCTTATTCCTAGTGAACATGAATCTTTTGATATGCGTTGATTTGAGTAAATTCAGGCTTGATATTCTCTGCGATCATCTGCCTCCTTTCTTCATTATCTTGGGCGTTTCCACATCCGGACTTGAACGACCGAACGTAGCCCAGCGGGGAAGTCGGGCGGCAAATCTGGCGATGGATCCTTCGCTGATAAGGATGTTAAGCACGACAGAAGCGGTCATAACAAGACCGCTCACCAACTGGGTCCAATAACCACCGATCCCGGTCGCGACCACGCCGGCATCCAACGAGCCAATGATATAAGCGCCAAAAAAACTACCAACTATGGAACCAGCTCCACCGGCAATGGATGTACCGCCGATGAATACCGCTGCCATGGTCGGCAGGAGAAAACCTGCCCCTTGGGTATCAAAGTAAGTATTCATTTCGATCGTGAGGAGCAGAGCCCCGAAGGCGGCGATTACACCCATCATCGTAAAGAGCTTGATCTTGGTTGCCTCTACATTTATTCCCATCACCCGGGCAACATCCTCGTTATCGCCAACGAACATGACCTCCTCGCCAAACTTGTGTCGATTGAGAATAAACCATAGAACAATCGCCAAGCCCAGTGCCCAGAACGCCTGGGCGGGTACGATGCCAAATAAGCGGCCGACAAAGACCGTATGGACGATATTGGTAGTGATTCCCTCGATGCTCCAGGATTTGCCACCTGCCAATAGGACCGAGAGTCCGGACCAAAAAAATTGAGCGGCCAGCGTAGCCATGATTGAAGGAACCCTAAGTTTTGCAACGAGCAAGCCGTTGATATATCCTACCAAACCGCCAGAGGCAAGGGCGAGCAGAACTGAAAACCACGGTCCCCACGGCGCAGGAAAGGTCTTATAGCCCCATGCAAAGATGAAACCGGAAAACGCCATGACTGCAGAGAAACTTAAGTCAATTTCTCCGGCAGTGATCACGAAAGTGAGCCCCAAGCCGCAGACGAGTAACGGAGGAACCGTTTGCAAGAAAGACATATAGATGCGATACCCTTGGAAAACCAAGGGAGCGGTGATGATGAACACAATATAGAGGACTAATAACACTATCGCGATGGGGAGGCCTTCGATTTTTCCAAGGAATGAAAGGGGGGAGCTTTTTCGTGGTTTCATTTCTCTTCCTTGTCTTTCATTCCATGCGAATATTCGAGCAGGAATTCATCCAGGGCTTTCAGTGTGATATCTTTTTTAGCGATGCTGGCCACGATCTCGCCACGATCCATGATTACGAAACGATCCGAAATTTCGTACACGTCCTCTATGTCATGGGAGATGTAGATGCAGGATTTCCCACCTTCCTTGATCTTTTGCACGAAGGCGATCACTTTCTGTACTTCCTTAAGAGAAAGGGCAGTGGTCGGTTCGTCCAGGATGATGAGCTCTGCCTGGAAATACATCGCCCTCCCGATCGCCACCCCCTGGCGTTCACCCCCGGAAAGCAAACTGACATTCGAATCGACTGTTATCCCCTTTCCCCGGAAGCCGATGGTGTTGACCATGATCTCGCTGGAGATTTCCTTTTCCTTTTTTACATTGAGAAATCCAAACGGGAGGGTGATCTCGCGTCCAATGAAAAAATTCCGCCACAGAACCTGCTTCTCACCCAGCGACCGATCCTGATAGACGGTCTCGATGCCATGCTCATGCGCCTTTTTTACGTTATAAGTTCTCAAATCCACCTTGCGGCCGGCAACATAGAGCTCACCGCTGGTCGGGGGATACACACCGGTGAGAATTTTGACCATGGTTGATTTCCCGGCACCATTATCACCGATGAGTCCGATGATCTCGTTTCGGCCCACTTCCAAATTGATGTTCCGGAGAGCACAAACGAGGCCAAAATATTTCTCGATATTGACCATGCGCAGCGCGTAGGATTCTGTAGTGTTATCCACCATACTTGGACTTCCTTTTGAAGTTAAGGTATGTATTTCAAAGTGAAATTATACACTTGTTTACCCAAAAAAGCCATCGAATCGAACAGTAGGAGTATCTACGGAGGTTAGTCCTCTCCATAGGGATAAGTAAGTTACATTCAGTTTATGGCGGATGACATCCATATCAGGGGCCGCGAACAGGTTACAGGCATCGGCATATTGTGCAACCAGGCGCAAGGTTTTCTTCTCGCCCGACCCGCCGATCAAGATCGGCGGATGAGGTTGTGTCAGCGGCTGCGGGCTGTTCAACGTCTCTGCAAGCTGGTAGTGCCTGCCCTGAGAGGGTGGGCGTCAGTTTTTTGAGAAATGATCAGCGGGCCAGAATTTAGCTTTGCCAATAGGTGAACGCCTCCAAGGATGAATGGGGGCGGGCAAGCCAGGAACAGAGGATGGTGGGCGATCTTCTTTCGGTGTAGATGGGGTAACCGGTATCGATAAGCGATGTCGCCGCGCAGCAGCCCATCGTCAATTACTTTTTGAAGGATCAACGGGACGATCAGCCCCAAGCCGGTGACAGCCAGCAATACGAACAGGTTTGCGCTGATCTGTAGGA
Source organism: Anaerolineae bacterium (assembly GCA_003158885.1). GTDB lineage: Bacteria > Chloroflexota > Anaerolineae > Anaerolineales > Villigracilaceae > Fen-1038. Next base: position 574 of record PMLN01000022.1, on the reverse strand, counting down.
GGTAGGGGCGCATGAAACGTTGAAGGCGGATCAAATGATTCATAGGCGGGGTATTTACAGAGTACTGCGTATATATCTAAACCAGAACTACAGATTTTGCCCTGCTTTTTGTGTAATCCGGTTTAAAGATTTATGCAATGAGCAGTAGCATACCATGTTCGCCGATCGCTGCCAGTGAACGGAAAAATTCAGTATAATCATTCCAACGTGGAAAACTTAACCTTAGAAATTGCCCCCTTGTGTCCCGAATGTTCTGGCGACGCACGATCAACACGCTGAGCGTTCTAGCGTTCTTACCAGCCGGGTGGAAGGAAAGCCATAATTCCATTCGGTCCAAACGAAAGGCAGCCTAATGTCCAACTCAATTGCTTTGTTAATCCCAATCCTGCTGTGTTTGTGCGGTGGTATTCTCTTTGTTGCTCTTTTTGTCGGGATTATTTTCTGGGCATACCGCAGCGGGCAGTCGTCCAGCCGCGCTTGGGCCGATGTGGGAACGCGTACTGGGCTGACTCTCAAACCTGGCTCCCTGTTTTCCTTCCCCGAACTGAATGGGGAATTTCGCCAGCGCCGCATC
>PMLN01000152.1 GCA_003158885.1 Anaerolineae bacterium | reverse complement strand
ACCTAATCTGACATTGTCAAGTTAAACACAAAGTACACGAAGTACACCAAGGTAAAAAGGAAAAGGCTTAATTTCGTGTCACCCGATACCCTACTTTGCGTTGATTCCTCTCAAGATTGTGTTTAAATTGTTTTTGCAATGGACTCATGGGTATAATCGGACAAACCAATTCGACAAAGGAGAAAGAATGAGCGAACTTGTACAACTCGGAGGCGTTTCGGGTCACCTGGCAAAACCAAAAGGCAATGGCCCTCACCCCGGCTTGATCGTCATCCAGGAGTGGTGGGGCCTCAGCGATCACATCAAATCCGTCGCGGACCGTTTTGCAGCCGTCGGGTATCTGGCTTTTGCGCCGGACCTCTATCACGGCGAACTTGCCAACCTGGGCGATAACGATACCGCCATGAAATTGACGCAAAAATACAGCCCGGGCGCGCCTGCCGAACTCCAGCAAGTTTTCGATGCGCTCAAAAAGCATCCGGATTGCAGCGGCAAAGTCGGAAGCGTCGGCTTCTGTTTCGGCGGACGCATGTCGCTGGCGCTCGGCCTCAGCCGTCCGGTGGACGCGATCTGCACCTTCTATGGCGGCGGAATGCAGCAACTCTTCGATCAGCTTGGGAACCTGCATGCACCCGTACTGGGTCTGTTCGGCGATAAAGATCAATCCATTCCGGTCGGCACGGTGGAAGAGTTCGATAAACTATTGGGCAAGCTGGGTTTGGAGCACGAAGTCATTGTTTATCCAAACTCCGGCCACGCCTTCTTCCGCGATAGCGATCCGAGTTCGTATCGTCCTGAAGCGGCAAAAGACGCCTGGGAACGCGCGACCAAGTTTTTCAAAAAGAATCTCAACTAAATTAAACGGATGGCCTGTTGCCATCCGTTTTTCTTGATCTTCAGACAACCTTTTCCAACCTTCAAACTTTCCAACCTTTCAACCTTTCAACTTTCCAACCTTCAACCGTTTCTTATTGACAAATCTCTCCGCATCCGCTAATCTTGATATGTGAGCAACCTAACCCAAAACCAGCTTGCCGTCATCGAAGCCGAACCCTCATCCAAGCTTTTTCTCGCGGGCCGTGCGGGGACAGGCAAATCCACCGTCGGTGTTGAACGGCTCAAATACCTTTTAGCGCAGGGCATCCACGGGGATGAAATTCTGGTGCTTACGCCGCAGCGCACGCTCCAGGAACCCTATCTTGAGATCATCCAATCACCGGAGCGGAGCGCGGGCGGCGAAGTAACACCTGCCACCGTCGGCGGCCTGGCACGGCGCATGTGCGATCTGTTCTGGCCGCTCGCCGCGGACAAAGCCGGTTTTGCTCATCCCGACCGTCCGCCCGTTTTTCTGACGCTCGAAACCGCACAATACTACATGGCGCATATCGTGCGGCCCTTGCTTGAGCAGGGTTATTTTGAATCGGTCACGATTGACCGCAACCGTTTGTACGCCCAAATAATAGATAACCTCAACAAATCAGCGGTAGTGGGATTCCCATATACGGAAATCGGGTCGCGGCTCGATGCGGCCTGGATCGGCGATCCGGGCCAGCGGCGAATTTATACCGATGCGCAGGATTGCGCCACGCGTTTCCGCGAATTCTGCTTGCAAAACAACCTGCTGGATTTCTCCCTGCAGCTTGAAGTTTTTTGGTGGCATCTTTGGCCCGATCCGCTGGTACATGGTTATCTCGTCAAAACCTACCGTCACTTGATCTATGACAACCTGGAAGAAGACGGCCCCCACGCCCACGATTTGATACGCGCCTGGCTGCCCGAATTCGACTCGGCGCTGCTCATTTATGATGAAAACGCAGGCTACCGGCGCTTCCTCGGCGCAGACGTGGATACTGCGCTGGCTTTGCGAGAAATGTGCGATAAGCAAATCACATTCGATGAATCGTTTGTAATGTCGGAAGGAATCGAAGGGCTTGCCGATTCGCTCAGTGAGGCGATTGCTCCCACCCTCACCCCCTTCCCCTCTCCAAAAATGGGAGAGGGGCGAAAGCTAACCCCTGTCTCTTCTCACAAAATGGGAGAGGGGGGTATGGATAATGGGCAGACTCTGAAAATCATCACATCCCGCTTCTATCCCGAACTCCTCGATACCCTCGTGAAGGAAATTGAGAACTTACTTCAACCTTCATCCTTCGAACTTCATCCTTCGAACTTCATCCTTCATCCTTCCGATATCGTCATCCTCGCCCCTTACCTCTCCGATGCGCTGCGCTTTGCCATCACCAGCCGTCTTGAAGCCAAGCATATCTCCTGGAGAACACACCGTCCCTCGCGCTCATTGCACGACGAACCCGCCTCGCAAGCGCTGCTGACGCTGGCCGCGCTGGCGCATCCGCATTGGAACGTGCGCCCCTCCAAATTCGATGTGGCCTATGCCTTAAAACTTGCGCTGGACATGGACCTGGTACGCGCCCAGTTATTGACCGAGATCGTTTATCGCAGCAAGGATATTACGCTTTCCACGTTCGACCAGATCAATTCCGATAAACAGGAGCGCATCACCTTTACACTCGGAAACCGATATTCGACCCTTCGAGATTGGATCTTGAATTATCGTGAAATCCAGCCCTTGCCCCTCGATCATTTCCTGCGGCGCTTCTTCGGTGAGGTCCTGTCACAGCCAGGGCTTGGTTTCCATCGCAACCTGGACGCGGCGCGCGTTGCCGCCAGCCTGATCGAGTCGGTGCGGAAATTCCGCCTGGCGATGGAGCCTTCGTTCGTCAGCCTGGATCATCCCGATTTCGACTTCGGACGTGAATATATCGCCATGCTCCAGGAGGGGGTCATCGCGGCGCAATATTTGGAATCATGGAAAACCGAAAGCGACGCGGCGGTTTTGGTTGCGCCCGCCTACACCTTCCTGATGATGAACAAACCTGTAACCGTCCAGTTCTGGCTCGACGCCGGTTCGAGCGGCTGGTACGAACGCCTCGATCAGCCGTTAACCCATCCGCAGGTGTTGAGCCGCGCATGGCCCAGGGATCGCCAGTGGACCTTTGCCGATGAAGACCGGACCAACAAGGAAACGATGGCGCGTTTGGTTTCGGGTCTGCTGCACCGCTGCCGCGAAAAACTTTATCTTGGCATCAGCAATCTAGGCGAGAGTGGATTTGAACAGCGAGGAGAGTTGTTGCGAGCATTTCAAAGGGTTTTACAAAACGTGTCAAGTGATTAAGTGTCAAGTGTTAGGAGCAAACCATGAACATTATTAAAAAAATCAAATCTCTGATCATCAAAGTGTTCAAAGGAACGCGAACGCATAAGCGAGACAAAGCGCAAATGAAGTTATCCGAATTCTTTCATTCATCGCCGCTAGCCGACATTGATTTAAGCCGCGATAAGAGTTTGCCGTGCAACATAGAAGAGAGCCACAGATGAACGCGGATGAACTTAAATTTCAAACGCACACTTTCCCCTCTCCTTTTATAGGAGAGGGGCTAGGGGTGAGGTACGAAAGCGGGTTTGAACAGCGAGGCGCATTATTGAAGGCTTTTCAAGAGGTATTATCAGAGAAATATTCAAAAGAATAAAAGCTGGTTTTCTTCGACTAAGAGTTCATATGGCTAAAAGAATCGAAAGCATTGAAGGCGTTCGCATACATGGTCATTTTTATCTACATCACCGATTTAGCGCAGGTGTTAATATCGTTTACGGTCATAATGGTGGTGGTAAAACAACCCTTCTTGAAATTTTAGCCAACGCAATCAGCGGCAACTTTATAAAATTTGCTTACCTGGATTTTTCAGAAATAAATATTGAGTTTGATGATGGGAAAATTTTATCCATTTCAAAAGTGCAACCCACCGAACATGATGATGTACCAATGATAAGTGTCAGAATGGATGAGGAATTGATAATCTCAATTCCAATTGTAGAACCGGTATCGACCTATACATCAAACAAAACAGATAACATTCTCATTGATTACGGCATTCCACAAGTATCTTATTTCCCTGCTTATAGAATCTTGTATGATTACTTGGTACTATCAAGAGATGAACAGAACAGAAAACTTCTTTCACCATTTTCTCCACTGATTTATTATCCAAGCATAAATGAAATTGAAGAAAATCTACAAGATGATGTTATAAAAAGGGATAGCATCCAATTATTTGTCAACACAGTTAATAGGTTTTATGAGAAAAAGAAATTAGTTTTGCGTCCAAAAAGCGATATTCCCTTCGAAATAATCTATGAAGATCAGCATAGATCAAGAAAGCTTTCCTCCTTGTTCTCGGGAGAGAGACAAATAACAACGATGTTTTATGCTGTGAGCCAACTTAATACAGGAAGTCTGGTTTTAATTGATGAGCCTGAAATATCTCTTGATGTTGTTTGGCAAAGAAAAATCTTGAGAACAATTTTATCAATGTTTAAAACTGAGCAAATTATCGCCTGTACACATTCGCCTATTATTGCTGCTGATTTTGAAGATAGAGAGCTTGAATTTAGATTTGCCGGAAAAATAATATGAGTTCAAATCAAATGACCCTTGAGGAGTATAAAAAGTACTTAGAATGGGATACTCAGAAGCATCTCCTTGTCGAAGGCACTTCGGACCGTATCATATTTCTCAGATTTTTTGAAGAATTTCTTGGACCTGAATGGCAGGATAATTCAGGCTTGGCCATAGATACATCAGAAATATTGTCCAGCTCATCTAATAATGCTCAAGGCAATCGTGAAAAGGTAGAGCTCGCAGTAAATATGTAGATGAATCT
>PMLN01000401.1:9925-10055 GCA_003158885.1 Anaerolineae bacterium | reverse complement strand
CGCCGAAGGATCCGTCCAATCCGTATACAGAATCGCGGCAACTCTTGGAGAGCTAATTTTGGTAAATCCTCTTGCTTTATCCAACTTTATTATCTATACTAGGAGCATGGCGAAACATTTGGTGCTTGTG
>PMLN01000401.1:0-9904 GCA_003158885.1 Anaerolineae bacterium | reverse complement strand
ATATCTCGAAGCCGCGCACGATGCCCGTTCCGCCATCCTCGACCGGAGCATTTACGAGGATTTTTATATCTTTGCGCGTGCCCTGCACCACATGGGAAACTTGGCCGAACGGGATTACCTGTCCTATCATCGCCTTTTTGATTTGGTCGTCAATAGCCTGCCGCGCCCCGATTTGTTGATCTACCTCAAGACGCCGGTCTCCGTGCTGATGAATCGCATCCAAAGACGCGCCCGTAACATGGAAACGGGCATTACCATTGATTACTTGGCCTTGCTGGATTCATTTTACAACGAGTGGCTCTCCGCTTTTGATCTTTGCCCGGTATTGACCATTCAAACCGATGATTTGGATTTTGTCCACCAGCCAAAACATTTGGAAGTGGTGGTGCAGAGAATTCAGGATAAAATGGCAGGCCGGGAAGTTGTGGATTTGAGGGGCTAAACCTATGAAGGGATTGTTTCGCCAAAAGAAAAGCATTGATAGGATCTTACAAGTGAACTTCTTGCTTTTTGCCTGCACTGAGCCGCAGGCACACGTGTGCAAGAATTTTCATCACAGAGGGTCAGAAAGGTTTACAAGGTTTTCCTTTGTGTTCCTTCGTGACCTTCGTGGTTGAATCTTTTTGGTTCCGGCTTGTCCGGGTTAGGTGTAAACAATGGATGAATCCGTCTTTCTAAAGATCCCGCTTTTCCAGGATGTACCCTCGGCTGAACTCTTTCAGGTGGTGAGAGAATTGCCTGTTGAAACCTACGCGCCGGGCGCCTATATTTTTCGCGAGGGCGATACGGGCGAAAAGCTTTATGTGGTGATGGACGGCTCACTGGAAGTTCTTTTGGGGGCGGAATCCTCGGATGAATTGCTGCTGCGAACCTGTGGCCCAGGCGAGTACATTGGCGAAATGAGCTTGATCCTGCCCGATGGCAGGCGCACCGCTACGGTTCGTGCAAAGGAACAAACGCGCGCCTGGGTGATGAGTCGCTCCAAGTTCCAGGAGATCATACAACGCTGGCCGAAGATGGCTTATTCGATGGTGCGGATTTTGAGTCAGCGCCTCGATGCCACGAACGAGGCCACCTTCCGTGACCTGAGCGAGAAGAATCGGCAGTTACAAAAGGCCTATGATGAACTCAAAGCCGCACAGGAACAGTTGATCGAGAAGGAACGTCTCGAACGCGAATTGCAGGTCGCCGCGGAAATTCAGTTGAGCATCCTGCCTGATAAACTTCCCTCCATGGAAGGCTTTGATTTTGGCGCGCGTATCCTTCCGGCCCGTCATGTGGGCGGCGATTTCTACGATGTGTTTGTAAATGGGTCCGATCAGATCGGTGTGGTGATTGGAGACGTTGCGGATAAAGGTATTCCGGCGGCGTTATTCATGGCGCGCACACATGCGCTCATCATGGCAGAAGCGGATACCTCCCTGCTTCCCGGCGCGGTGCTGGGTTTGGTCAATCACCATATCACCCGCCTGGAAAAATCGGCGCAATTTGTTACGGCATTATATGGCATTGTGAATTCCGTGACCGGCGAGTTTTCGTATGCGCGTGCCGGGCATGAACCGCCGCTGATTTTATCGCCGGATGGACAAGTGGAGCGCGTTTCACACCGGCCTGGAATGGCGCTTGGTCTTTGGGAAGTGATCACGCTGGATGAACAAACCGTAACGCTGGAACCGGGTTCTACACTGGTTCTTTATACCGATGGCATGACGGATTGCCGCGACCCCAACGGCGTGGCGTTCGGCCTTGAGCGCATCAAATCCACCTTGAGCGGACTCGTTGGGCTTTCCGCACAGAAGGTCTGCGACAAACTGTTCGATACCTTGATGGAATATCAAAATGGCGCTAAGCAGGATGACGATGTGACGCTGGTTGCCATTCATGCCGCACAGAAGTAGGGGTGGGTCTCAGAACCGCCCCTACTCACGCCTTCTTTAATGCTTCCTCTACATCTTCCAGCAAGTCATCCTTATGTTCGATCCCAACCGATAATCGTACCAAGCCCGGATCCACTGCCATTTGCGAGCCGGCCGTTGAAAGGTGCGTCATCGCTGCCGGGACTTCGATCAACGATTCGACCCCGCCCAATGGTAAGGGTTTCAAATCTCATCTCGTCTCCTTTAGCGTTATACTCATTGGATTATATAATACCCACGGTCACAAATTGAGCTTTCCACCTTCTGAAAAAGCGCAATTTGTGACCGAGTGCGGTATAAACGAGGCGATATGAACAAAACAATTCTTGCAGTACTTGCACATCCTGACGATGAATCTTTTGGAATGGGCGGCACACTGGCCTTGTATGCCCGCAAAGGGTTTGACGTTTATTATGTTTGCGCCACGCGCGGCGAGGTCGGTACGGTGGACCCCGAGCATATGCAGGGCTTCAAATCCATAGGCGAACTGCGCGAAGGCGAGTTGCGCTGTGCTGCTGAACATTTGGGTTTGAAGGATGTTTTCTTTTTGGATTACCGTGATTCGGGTATGCCGGGCATGGAGGATAACAAACATCCCGACGCGCAGATCAACCATTCTCTGGATGAGGTTGCCGGAAAAGTTGTTAAATATATTCGCGAACTCAAGCCGGATATCGTATTAACCTTCGACCCAATTGGCGGATATCGGCATCCCGATCACATTCACATCCAGCAAGCGACCGTGCTTGCCTTTGAAAAATCGGATGATGCTTCATTTCACCCTGAAAGCGGATCGCCGTATAAGCCGCGTGCCTTATATTTTCATGTTTTTCCACATCGCTTCCTGCGCTTTGTGACGCGTCTCATGCCGCTGGTTGGGGTTGACCCAAGCAAGTTTGGCCGCAACAAGGATATTGATTTAAGAGCTTTGGTTGAGTTTGAATTTCCCACGCATGTAAAAGTGGATATCAGCTCTGTCTCCCAAGTCAAAGCGGAGGCAGTCGCCTGTCATGCCTCACAAGGCGGCGTCCAGATGCGGAGCGGGCTGATGGGCTTTGCCTCGCGCTTGATGGGCGAATACGAAAATTACATGCGCGCCTATCCTCCGGTCAATGGAAATTCCCGCGTGGCGAAAGATTTGTTCGACGGGATATAAAATGGGCGGCCACCTTTCTTCAAAACTTGAAATGGATGAATATTCTTCCGAAGTTCTTATCATCCTTTTCCAGGCGGTGATATAACTTCTTGATGTGGCTTTGATTCAAAAAACGCAGGACCTTCTTCTTGAGTTGTCCGCTGCCTTTACCCGGGATGATCTCCACCAGCTCGATTTTCTTGTCAATCGCTTCTTCCACAATGCGATTCAGTTCCGCCTCGATCTGGTCACCACGGTTGTAAATGTCGTGCAGATCCAGTTTGAGTTTTGCCATTATTTCTTTTTATCTTGCCGGGGTAAAAAATCAAACGGCGGTCGCTGGTTTAATTTCATAACGCTTGCGCCCATTGCACCGATAAACAATACCGTGACCGAGCCTGTATCACAGCCCAATCTTTGAAAATGATCGAGCGGCAACCCCAGATAATGTGATACCGCCAGTTTGATGGGATCAGCATGGAATACACAGGCGATGAGGTCCTGGTGCTTGTGGGCGGCGATGATTTTATCGAGCGATGCAGCGACGCGTGCTTGACATTGATAGAATGTCTCCCCTTCTGGAAATTGCGCTCGTGAGGGCGCATGTTGAACCACTTTCCATTGTTTGTTTAAATTCAGGGACTTGAGCGAACGCCCCTGCCACTTGCCGACATTGGTCTCCATNNGCGCGCTCGAGCGGACTGGAATAGATCGCTCTTAGAGGAACTTCCTTGAGCGCCTCCGCCAGGTCATTGGCTTGCTTTTGTCCGCGTTCATTCAAATGGACATTCGGCAATTGCCCGGCTAGTTTGCCTTTTTGGGTGTATTCATTTTCGCCGTGACGGATCAATAACAGTATGGGCATGGTGTTTTCCTCGTATATGCTGCAAGCATACAGGAGAATCCACGTCTATGCAAGGGATTTCGCCTGTTGGGCTTTTAGAGTTGTTTGTTATCAAGAACATGACCCATCCTTGGGTTTGGAATGGGTCATGTTGTTTTCCGTCATTCTGTCGTAAAACCCTCTGCCTTTAGGATGCCTCCAAAGGCCTGTCGGGCATCCTGCTGCGCCTTCTCGAACCATTCTGGTGCGGTCGGGGCAAATAGCTCACCGTATTCGCACATCACCCATTTCTCCGCCGCCCGGCTTCCTTTATGCCGGAAGAACCGGTTCTCGAAAACGGTTGTATATAGTGAACGGATTACGGCTAGGGTGCTATCCCCAAACGTCCCGAACTCGAAAGCGGCTGCATAAAAATGCCTTTCCGGGAATTTTACCTTCATCAGGGTATATAGGTATTCGATCATGTCGCCATTCATGGTGTAGAACTCCTCGGGGTTGGCGGCGGCTACCTTCGGAATATTGAACTTTTTGGACATTTCATCCGAGGTCATCTTCTCCTGGGCGGATGCAACCAATGTCATTTGGTCGCGCGGCCCGTAACCGGTGTGCAAATCGATGGTCAGCATCTGGTCATAACCGGCAATGGCCTGCTCGAACAGATTCATCATCACGGCGGTTTCTTCCTGCCGGCTTTGACCGCCATAATAAATGCCCTCCGGGTGGTTGAACTGGCCTCGCAAGGTGGCCTCACGCAGGCGGGTCATGCCATAGCGGGCCAGGTTATAGATGGCCTGGCCTACAAATGAGGCAATTTGAAGGTCAACTGCGCGTAGAGGCTTGCCCGGGGTCAGCAACTTATACAGCAGGTCGTAATCAGGATTGGCCGAACCTAGCGGGGCGAAATCCTCGACAAAACTGCGGTTCAGGTCCACGTTGTTGGCATTGACCCGACGGCGGTGTTTCATGCCCCAGGGGTTGATGGTATGCACCAGCAAAATGCCGGTGTTGCGCGGATCGAGATTTGGCAGGTATTCTTCGATGAAAAGCTGCAAGATCGCCGTTCCAACATATCCTTCAATGCCATGTTCTGCGGTGGTGACAATTAGCATTTTCTCTTTTTTGCCTTGGGCTTCTGCAGAGATCCAATCAATCGACAGGTCTTCATCACTCTTTAGTGCGTGCTTATTTAAACGAGCCTCCGGCCAGAGGCTTTGTACTGCCGGAAGGCTGGTGCAGAACCGTTCGCGCGCGGCCTCATATGTTTCAGCAATGCGAACCATGGTTACTCCTGTTAGAAAGGTCCGTAGTGAAAAGCAACTGCAAGGGCCAGGAAGGCAACGGTTGCCAGGAACACCCATACCCAAAGCTTAAGAATCCATGCCAGCCATTTCGAGTAGGGGACGACTGTCAGGCTCAAAGTGATGAGCAGCGCCGCATTGGTCGGGTAGACCAGATTCGCAAAACCATCGCCGAAACAGTATGTGCTGACCAGCACTTGGCGGGTCACACCGACCAAGTCTGAAAGCGGAACCAGCAGGGGCATTACCAGCAGGGCTTTGGCAGACCCGGAACTTACCATCAGTTCAAGCAACAGGGTGAATCCGTAAGTCAGCATGGCCACCCCGAACGGACTCGTTCCGGTGAAAACCCCGGAAGCCGAGTGCAGTATCGTATCCAGAATTTGGCCGGAAGAGATGATGTATTTAACGCTGGCGGCCATCAGCAGCATCAGGATGGCCGGTGCGATTCCGGTGAACCCTTCCCAGGCGGCTTTCCAGGTATTCTTCCCCATGCCGCTGATCAGCCCCGCGCCGATTCCGCCGATCACGAACAACAAGCCTGTCAATGGAAGTGCGTAATCGGAAAGGAACGGGATGAAAGGCGAGCTGATCAGTTCGGCTAGGATCAGGAGAATGAAGATGGATAAAAAGAGGACTGCCCTTTGCATACGTGGGTCTTTGGCTGCCTCATCCTCCAACTTATATTGCCCATACTTGACTCGCTCGGCCTGATCTTCCTTGTAGACTGGCGAAGCTTCCGGTTTGCGGTCGATTTTGCGAGCGTATGTGGTCAGGAAGAGGGATAGGATTCCGTAAACGACTACGAATAGAACGGCACGCGGCCATGCCCCGGAAAAGAGCGGCAGTCCTGCCAGTTTCTGTGCGATGCCAATCGTAAATGGGTTGAAGATGGCAGTTGAGAAACCAACGTTAACTGCCAGGATGGACATGCCCAAACCAACCAGTGAGTCCCAACCCAGATAAAAAGCCAGGGCGATCATGATAGGTACCAAAGGGATGGTCTCTTCGAAGATTCCGAAGAAAGCTCCCAGAAACATAAAAAACAATGTAATGACTAAAAGCAAAACATATTTACGCCCGCCGAAGGTGCGCACGAGGCGCGAGATCACCGTTTTCAAGATGCCGCTCTTATCCATCACCGCGAACGCGCTGCCGACCAGCAGGATGAACAGGATAATCGCGGTCACCGTGACCCCGTCCGTGCTAAAGAGCACCTCCACCGGTGCGATGAACCAGCGCCAGATCGGATAATCCGGTTTCGTTGTCAACGAAAAGGAATTCGGATCTATCACTTCCCGGCCGTTTTGCATCACCCGGGCATAGTGACCGGCAGGAATGACCTGTGTCAGGATGCCTGCGGCCATCATCAATAAGAAGAGAACAACCACTGCCTGGATGAAGGCTTTGGTGCTGATTTGTGCGCCAGACTTTTGTTCTGCCATGAGAATCTCCTTATTCGATTTTTCATCCCCGTCCAAGAGAATGTTGGTGCCTACCTGATATGTTTGTAGTGGATGGCTTTGTATTCCTGCCCTCGGCCATGGCTTATCTTCTGCGAATGGCAACAATAATGCAGGGGAAGTATACCTCGCTGATTGGCATTTTGCTTTAAAGATGTATAGTTCAGGGGAAAAGACAAAGGAATCATGAGAATCCTTTAAACCAAAACAGCGCTCCACTTTCCAGCGCTGTCTTCTCAAAATTACTCAGCGGTCTCGACGGGATTCGAACCCGCGATCTCGGCCTTGACAGGGCCGCATGTTTGGCCGCTACACCACGAGACCTTTAGCGGGCAGTAGTTTATCACAGGCAGGGGTGAGCGTCAAGCAAAATGCGTTGATTTTGGGTTTCAAGCCTCTCAAGGAAACGGCGTTCCTAAATTTACTTTTTTGTAGATGGGTTTCGCATGTCTTCAACTTGACAGCATCTCGCCGTGTGCTAAAATAGCTTCACTATTTCTAAGGATGACACCCGCCAGCCGGCGGGGTGACTCAGAAAGACAACGGAGGGCAGTTTTGACCAAAAACCGTACGCAACAAATGGTGGATCGTCTGCGTGAACTTCAGGCCTCTTCGCCGGATATTGAAGCCTCAGCCATTGTCAGCGTGGATGGATTGAGTATTGCGTCCGCCTTGCCACAGGGCGTGGAAGAGGATCGCGTCTCGGCNNCGAAATTGATTTAGTGGAGACCGTAATGAGCCCCGTTCAAAAAAGTGGTTTATATTATCCCAATAAGTTCGGCTTGATCACTTTAAAGTCTCTGGAAGAAGTGATGGGGAAAAACGGTCTGAATGCGATCTTGAATCTTGCGGGATTAAACCATTACATTGATAGCTATCCGCCGGATAACCTCGATAAGGGGTTTGATTTTTCCGAACTTTCTGCCCTTGGTACTGCTCTGGAGGATATGTACGGTCCGCGCGGCGGGCGTGGCTTGGCCTTGCGCGCCGGACGCGCAACTTTCTCCGACGCCTTGAAAAACTTTGGCGCATTGGCGGGTGTGGCGGATTTGGCCTTCGTGGTTCTCCCGCTGCATGCCAAGCTTCGTATCGGTGTGCCCGCCATGGCAAAGATTTTCAGCCAATTGAGCGATCAACTAAGTACGGTTGAAGAAAAAGATAACGAATATCTTTATACGATCCATAAGTGTCCGTGTTGCTGGGGCCGCCACAATGCCGATAAACCGGTGTGCTTTATTGCCACCGGACTCTTGCAGGAAGGCCTCAAGTGGGTTTCAGGCGGGAATGAGTTTCGCGTGAATGAGTCAAAGTGCATCGCTGTTGGCGATGATGTTTGCGAATTCGTGGTCCAGAAAGAGCCGATTGCATAAGGCGGAATCCGTGGCAGAAGCCAAATCCAAAATCCTGGTTGTTGAAGATGATCTTGACGTGGCGGAAATGTTGAACGCCTATTTCCGCGTTCAGGGTTATGAAGTGTATACGGTCAATTGGGGCGAAGACGGCGTGCGCTCGTGCCAGACCGTTCATCCCGATCTTGTGATTCTCGATATCCGCCTGCCCGATATTGACGGTTATGAAGTTGCCAAACGATTGCGCAGCGACCGCCGTACCCAGGATATTCCAATCATCTTCCTGACGGAAAAGCGCGAGCGTGCGGATCGCCTGCAAGGCCTCGAGCTGGGCGCGGATGATTACATCACCAAGCCCTTTGATGTGCAGGAGTTGCGTTTGCGCGTTCGCAATGCTCTTCAGCGCGTCAGCCAGGGTTCCCTGACCAATCCGGTCAGCGGCTTGCCGGAAGGGACTTTGGTGGATGAACGACTCAATAAATGTATCCAGGGAGGTGAGACCGCGCTTTTGCTGGTATCGTTGGAGCATTTGGATTCCTTCCGCGAATCGTATGGATTTGTCGCTTCGGACGATGTCTTGCGGGCTTTCAGCCTGATGATTGTCAATACCATGCGCGAATTTAGCAACGGCGATGACTTCCTCGGCCACATTGGCCCGGCTGACTTTGTCATGACCGTTGTTCCAGCCAATCTCTCGACGTTGTACGAACGCCTGCATTCCCGGCTCGATCAATCGCTTGATTATTTCTATCCCATCAAGGACCGCGATCAGGCCTCCAAACGAAAGGATCGCCTGGCGGTCAGAATGTCTGAGATGCCGCTGGCGGCCGGCGGACATTTCAAGAGCGCAGAGCAATTAAAGGTTGAGTTACTGCGCAGAAAAAAATAGGATATCCATTGCATATCACCATCGTCATTCCAACTTATAACGAAGCGGAGAACCTGCCCAAATTGGTCTCCGCTTTATTTATGCTCCCATTGGATTTGCGGATTCTGGTGGTGGATGATAACAGTCCCGATGGCACGGGCGCGATCGCGGATGAACTTGCTCGGCGGGATGCACGCCTGCGCGCGCTTCACCGTGCAGGAAAAGAGGGCTTGCGTTCCGCATATCTAACCGGCTTTCGCCTTGCATTGGATGATGGGACGGATGCGGTCGCCCAGATGGATGCGGACTTTTCGCATGACCCTGCCAAACTCGCGGAAATGGCTTCTCGTCTGGAAACCTGTGATCTCGTGATCGGCTCGCGTTACATTCAAGGCGGGGCGGTGGATGAGAACTGGCCCCTGTGGCGCAAGAGCCTTTCGGCCTTCGGCAATTTTTATTCGCGCACGATTCTTCGTTTGCCCCAACATGATGTGACCGCCGGTTATCGCCTTTGGAAACGCGCAACACTGGAAGGGATGCCCTTGCATCGCGTTCAATCAAATGGTTATGTCTTTCAGGTCGAAATGACCTATCTGGCTCACTGCCTCGATTATAGGATTGGTGAAGTCCCCGTCTATTTTCCCGATCGGCGGAGCGGAAGATCGAAGATGTCATTTGCGATCCAAGCCGAGGCGGCTCTGCGCGTCTGGGTGGTTTTATGGAGTTATCGCGATTTGCGCAAGGCGGGAAAAAGCGCAAGGAATGTCCTTAAGCATTAGGCGCTGAATAATAGACAAGCTTCGAGTGGGAGTTATATTGTGAAACATAAGATTTGTCTTTCTCGGGCAGGGCCATCAGGATATGCGATCTCCTACAGTCAATTTGTAGTTCTAATAATAAAGCCGTTGCATTATCGCAATCCCGTTCTACCTGTATCATGATTTCTTTCGCTCAGCATATCGTCTATACACCCGCTTCCAAGCCTCGGTAGGATTATCAGGTTTGGATTTCTTATGAGCATCTTTGCTCAT
>PMLN01000017.1 GCA_003158885.1 Anaerolineae bacterium | reverse complement strand
ATTCACTATTCACCATTCACCATTCACCATTTACCAATTACCAATTACCATTCACTATTCACTATTCACTATTCACCATTTACTATTCACCATTCACTATTCACCATTTTCATTCCACAATATTGATCGGCAGTTCGTTCTTCCCACCCATGGCCGCCACGCTGATCCTGGCAGCCAGGCTTTCGGTGATTTCGCGCAACGCTTTTGCAACCGGTGAATCAGGATACGATATAACAATCGGTTTGCCGCTGTCGCCCCCGATGCGCACGTTCTGGTCAATCGGTACTTTGCCCAGGAACGGCGTCTGTGTGGCCTGCGCTAATTTCTCGCCGCCGCCTGAACCGAAGATGTCCATGCGCGTGCCGTCGGGCAGGTCAAGGTACGACATGTTCTCGATCACACCCAGAATGGGGACTTCCAGCGTGCGGAACATTTGCAGTCCGCGGCTGGCGTCTTCGAGTGAAATCAATTGCGGAAGCGTCACGATGATCGCGCCGCTTAACGGTAATGCCTGCGCCAGTGATAACACCGCGTCGCCGGTGCCTGGTGGCAGGTCAACGATCAGGTAATCGAGCTCGCCCCATTCCACATCCGCCAGAAATTGCCGGATGGCGGAGTTGAGCATCGGGCCGCGCCAGATCAGGGGTTGCCCGGGCTTGACCAGCAGTCCCATGGAGATTATCTTGACATCATAAGCAGTAGCCGGGACAAGCTTGTTGCCGTTCGGCGGCGGAAGCTTGTCCACGCCCATCATGGTCGGAATGTTGGGGCCGTAAATATCGGCATCCATCAAACCGACGCGCGCCCCGCTTTGCGCCAATGCCACCGCGATATTCACCGCCACCGTGGACTTGCCTACTCCGCCTTTGCCCGAGCCTACCGCGATCGCGTTGCGGATCGGCATATTGACCAGCCCGCGCATGCGGCCATCGTTGGGCACGTCCGAGTCCAGCTTAACCTGCACCGTTTTGGCTCCCAGCGCCAGGACAGCCTGCTTCGCTTCTCTTTCGATTTGGTTGCGCAAAGGACAGGCAGGCGTGGTCAGCATGACGGTGAACGAAACCTTGTCATCGGAGATCTCCAGGTTGCGCACCATGTTCAGCGTGACCAGGTCCTGGTGGAGTTCCGGCTCCTGCACCTTGCTGAGCGCGGCCAGAATGGATTCTTTTGTAAGTTTATTTGTCATTATTTCTCTCTATGTCATTGCGAGCGAGCGCAACGAGCGTGGCAATCTCATATTGACATGTGAGTTGAGATTGCTTCGTCGGGTTTCGATACGGCGGAAGAACGCCGCCTGCTCAACCCTCCTCGCAATGACCATTAACCAGCGGCTCCAGTCCTTGCGGCTCGCGCAGTTTCCTTCGCCTTGCGTCCTTCTTCGTTGCGGGCATAATTCACAGGGCGGATGCTCTTGTAATACGAAGCCGGTTTGAGCAACTTCTGCATGTTGAACACATTGCGCTTATAGGACGCGATCTCATAATCATGGTCCATGATGATCGCATCGAACGGACAATACTCGGCGCAGAAGCCGCAGTTCATGCAGATATCGGCGTCAATGTAGAACTCAGCCGGCTCCGGGACAGGGCGGCCCGTATGTGGATCGTTGGTGCGGATGATCCAAATGCACTGCGGCGGGCAGACTTTGGCGCAAATGCCGCAGGATGTGCAGCGGATTTCCTTTTTGCCTTCCGCCTTTTCATCGTAAACGAGAAATGGCACATAGCGGAACTCTTCCGGTACCGGCAATTTCTCTTCCGGGTACTGCACCGTAAACACACCGCGCGCATCCTTGCTGGAGCGGTGAGCGATGCCCTCCGGGGTGTAGTAGCGGTGTCCCCACCAGGCGATATCATCGAGATACGTGTCCACAAACCGCTTAAGCGTTACCCCTAGGCCTTTGATGATTCCTTTTCCATACATAAGGTTGTTCTCCTGTGTCATGGTTCAAGTGTCAAGTGTCAGTTGGTTTTTGCCTGACACTTGACACCTAAACACGTGACACTTTTTATCTATCAACTTCGCCAAGCACGATGTCGATCACACCCAGGATCACAACGAAGTCCGCGATCTTGGTGCCGACACACATCTTCTCAAGTGCGGTAATGTTGATGAACGATGGGGCGCGCACATGGTAGCGCCACGGGTTGGGCTTGCCTGTTGAAACAATATAAAAGCCGAGTTCGCCTTTCGGCGCTTCGATTCTTCCGTACGCCTCGCCGGCCGGGACGCGCATCTGGTACTGCGGCTTTTGGGAATTGATCGGCCCCTCCGGGATTTGCTTGACGGCTTGCTGTAAGATTCGAATGGACTGGCGGATCTCATCCAGGCGGATCAGATAGTTGTCGTACAGATCGCCGTTGTGGCGCAGCGCCACTTCGAAATCGAAGCGATCATAGATTCCATAAGGCTGCGCCCGTCGGATATCGTAAGGCACACCCGCCGCCCGCAATACCGGGCCGGTGATCGAATACTTGACGGCCTCTTCGCCGTTGATCACCTTGACGCCTTTCATGCGTGAAAGCAGCACTTCGTTTTCGGTCAGGAAGCGGTCGAACTCATCTGTCTTGCGCGGCAGGCGTTCTTCGACCAGGCCTTTGATCTTTTCGAGCACGCCTTCCGGCAGGTCGCGTGATACGCCTCCGAAGCGATGATAATTGCACATCATGCGTGCGCCCGAAGCCGCTTCGAAGATGTCCAGGATCAATTCGCGCTCTTCGAACGCATACAGCGCCGGGGTGAAGAATGCGCCCAGGTCGTTAAGTAACATTCCGATCAGGATCAGGTGGTTCTGGATACGGCTGAGTTCCGCCATGATCAAGCGCAGATATTCGGCGCGTTCCGGCACTTGGATGTTCATCAGCTTTTCGACGGTCAGCGAATAACCCCAGTTGTTGCTCATCGAGTTTAAGTAGTCGAGGCGGTCGGTGTAGGGCATGTTTTGCAGGTAGGTGTTGCGTTCGCCGATCTTTTCATGGTTGCGGTGCAAATAGCCCATCACCGGTTTCAAGCTGACGATGGTTTCACCGTCCAGCACCACGGCCGCGCGGAAAACGCCATGTGTGGAGGGATGCTGCGGACCCATGTTCACCAGCACATGGTCGGTCTTGATGCCTGCGTCTAGGGTCTGGTACTTTGCCAGCGCGCCGTATAACGCCGCCTCGCCGTCGAAGACTGCCTTTTCGGGATCGAAGTTTTGCGGGAATTGTAAATTGTCCTTATAAGTATTCTTATCTTCGGAGCTGACGTATTTGCCTTCCGGCCAGCGGTTCTTGAGTGGTTTGTTGTCTTCCTCGTAGAAAGGCTCGCGCCAGTCTTTGCGCAGCGGGTGGCCTTCGAAGCCTTCCCACATCAGGATGCGGCGCAGGTCGGGATGGTTTGTGAATTTGATCCCGTATAGATCCCAAATCTCGCGTTCCTGAAAATCTGCGCCCGGCCAAACCGAAGTCACGCTTGGCGCTTCAATGGGATCAATGCGAGGCACCTGTACTTTAAATCGAATGCTTGGTCCGCCTGTGGTTTTGAACGCTTCGTAGACCACTTCCATCTTGTCGGGGAAATAGTCCACACCGCACACGTAGGAAAGCAGGTCAAAACCGAATTCATCGCGCAAAGCAGTGGCAACTTCGATTAAATTCTCTTTATTCACGATCCAGCCGCTGTAGCCGGGGCGGCTGTCGGCCGTAACGGCGCCGGGAAACCGCTCATTAAGGTTAAGGGTCTCAGGTTGAACGAGGGGTGCCATGTTTATTCCTTTGCCTCCGTCGCGGCCGGGGCGGATTTCTGCGCGGCAAGTTGCTTGATCTCGGCATAGCGGCGCGGGTCCATTAGATCGGGCCCGAGCACCGGGATCGGGATCAAAGCGCTGTCCGCACCCTTTTGATACCAGCGTACTTTTCGAATCGATTGCTTGTCTATCTTTTCCTGTAATTTCATCAAACCGGCGGTCAAAGCTTGTGGGGTGGGAGGGCAGCCGGGGATATAAACATCCACGGGCACGAATTTGTCCACTCCCGCCACCACGTTGTA
>PMLN01000379.1 GCA_003158885.1 Anaerolineae bacterium | reverse complement strand
CGAAGATTATGGTGGATGAATTGCCGTACGGGAATTTTGTGGAGATCGAAGGGGATTTGGAGATGCTGCGCCCCATTGCCGAGGAGCTGGGACTCGATTGGGACAAGGCCATTCCGGCCAGTTACTTTATGTTGTTCGAGAGGCTGCGCAAGGCACGCGGGTTGAATTTTCGCGATCTGACCTTTGAGAATTTCAAGGGCGTCAAAATATCGCCAGAAGATATGATGATTGAATATGCAGATCATAAGGCAACTTGATTTCCATCTCAGCGGACTAACCCACAGGGTGCTTCGCGAAGTCCTGCCTCAGCGCATTCAAGCCCCTTTGGGGCTTCCATGAATTGAGCAGGGATTTCAATCCGGGCGGGTATAATAATCGCGCGGCTTGACCTTTCGCGATTTGACCTTCGAGAATTTCAAAGGCATCAAAATATCGCCAATAGTGAGGCGGCCTCGGAATCATAATAATTATCATACGACTAGAGCAAGGAAATGAGCGATAAAACTGACTCACGGAAGCCTGACGAGAAACCTAAATCTGGAATTCGTTCCATCAAGCCATCCACATATCTACCAACAACAATCCCACCCGACACTTTGAAAGGGCTATTGGCAGTATCGGAGTCGCTTAAATACTACACAGAACAAAACAGTAAAATATTTGAGGAAGTTATCAGGACGAGTGCAATCCGCCCCGCAGTTTTTGAGAATATAAACTTGGTCGCATCACTTGAAGCATCTAAAATTGTTAATACGCAAATCCGACTCTTGGAACTTGATAAAGTATTTCAATCGCCCGCTCTTGAATTAGCCAACGCAGTAAATCAATCAATTGGGCAGCTTTTTGAAGCGACCGATTTAATGCGCGGCAGCGAATTACTCAAACAACTTGAAATTCATCCGAAAATATGGGAAGAACAGCTACAAGCTATCATGAAAATAGCGGGAGAAATGCCGCGCTATGACTTGGTTGTACAATCTCATTTGGCGGAAATCCTAAAACTTTCTGTTTTATCTCAGACATCTATATCTCGACTAGCATGGGAAAGCTTGGGGGATGTGCTTAATGTACAAGCTCCAGTTAGAAGTGTGCTACAAAATACCTTTTTAGATTTCACACAGTCTTACTCCAAACTGTTTAAATCTTGGGAGAATCAACCATCCTTCATCTTGTCTTTGCCGCCCATTGTCTCTAAATTTCCAGCAATTGAATATTTTAACGGGGTCGCTGTGGTGGACTCGATAACCTCTAAATACCACGAGGATACAGAACTCCAAGAAGAAAAACTCCATACAGAGAAGGAAATAGGGGATGAAACCGAGGGCAAACTTGAAACTTTACTTGTCAAGATGAACCCTGAACTCATCATTCCATTACGTGGTGCACGCCAGTCTTTGGATTCTGCAAATCCCGACCGCATAAGACATTTTTCCGCTTCTCTGCGAGAACTATTTACGCATGTTCTAAATACGCTCGCGCCAGATGACAAAATAAGGGCGTGGAGTACCGCTTCAGAGCATTACGATAAAGGTAAGCCCACGCGAAGGGCACGCCTCCTTTATATTTGTCGGGGGGTAAACCAAGACCAGTTCTCGAACTTTATTGAAAAAGACATAGATGCAGGGCTTGAGTTCCTTCAACTTTTTCAGCGAGGGACTCATGAGGTCGTGCCCAATTACACAGATGTACAACTTAGGGTTATGCTTACGAGAATGGAATCTCTTCTGAGATTTTTATTGGAAATCTGGAGCGCAAATTGATAGTCAAAAATGCCGCCCAACACCAGCTCAGCGAACAGCGGCTCCGCCGCTACCGTTGAGCCATTCCGTTGAGTGCCCACTCATCGAAGGCAGCGCAAAATGATCCTGGAGTAAAGCCATATGATTAGTGTGCGGATTCGCGTATTCAAAATAAATTCGACAGTTTGGGCATATCGGAGAAAATACCTATGGAAATAAAACGACTTAATTGCTCTGCTTGTGGATCTCCAATTAACGTTCCTGAGGATGTTGACTTTTTAAATTGCGCATCATGTGGATCCTATTTAGGCATCCAGCGTGGGGAAGGGTACATCACCCTAAAAATAATAAAGGAAGTTGCGGCTACAATCAAGCAAACTGGCGCAGAAACCCAATCTGCAATTCGCGATGGCGCTTATGCCACAAAAACTGAGCTACAGAAACTCCAACTCACTCAAGAAATCTCCATGGTTGAGATGCAATTGAGTTCGCTGCAAGGTGAAGTCCGCGGGGTAGAACGCTCCATTCAACCCGGGGTTGCTAATCCACGTGTCACCAAGCAACTGCACGAACTGCATTTTCAAGAATATGGGGTTATTGAACGTTTGCGCAAGTTGCGCATGAATCTGGCTGTCCTCAATTCAGCTGATGCTGAAAATGACCCCGTCGTGCTAGAGAACCAGTTGTTATTGGTGCGCTCAGCTCTCGAAGCGCTTGAACAGGCCGAGCAAGGTAGAGGGGACGTGCGCAATGCTCTCAATGCCCAACAGAGCCTCCATGAGCAACTAACTGAGAAGCTTCTTCAGATAAATATCTATATCCTCAAAGCTAAACTGCCATCATATAAGCTGACGCTCGAATCTGCGATAGATGCTAGCACCGCCAAAACAGGTTATGACATGATAGTCAAAGATATTCAGCAGTTAGAGCAAATGCCGCAAACCCAGGCAACTGCCGCTGTATGGAAGAATCGTCGGCAAACGCGTGATATTTTTTACCAGCGGTGGCGACAGTTCGAAACACAATTGGTTCAAATGAATGCAGAGTCATTAAACCTGCCAAACCCCAAAGGCTTGGATGCCTCGCAACTTCAAGCGAATTTAGCTCACATACAGAACGATATTCATACTTTGAGTGGCTGGCAAGAGAACGATATCAGCCGAACTTTCCTGAACAACTTGCGTAACAAGGAAAAATCCTACCAAAAAGCTCTGCGCAAGGCCGAAGGGAAAGCCTTTACACTGCTGGGTGTCGGCGGGTTTTTAACTGGCATGGTGTTGCTCTTGCAGAGAGGCCGGAAAGGTCCGGCTGAAAAACCACTTGTTGCAGCCGAACCGGCGTCGCAATCGGCGACTGAGGAACAGGTTTTCCCCCGGCAGCGTATATGGCGCGCCGTTGGCTTGGGAGTGCTGGTCCTATTTCTAACTTCTTGTGTGGGTTTCTTCGCGTCTGTAATCATAAACACGGCTCAAAAAGGCGGCGCCACTTGGCCAGTCGGTATCTTTTTTCTGTCAATCTTCGTGGGCTTCGTTGGTGGAATAGGTGTGTTCTTCAAATCCACAAAGCTTTTACCCGTAAAACCGATTGTTAAAGCCATTGGGCTGGCGTTGGCGATACTAATCGGAGGATTATTACTGTCTATGGCAGTAACGGTATTTTTCCCTAGTTCTAGTATAGTGATTGGTATCACTTGCATCCTCGCCCCACTGAGTGCAATTATTGTATTCATTGTGAGTATGATTCGCTTAAGACCCAGTACACCTTGACCATCACCTCCTCCGCCGCCGGCTGATCAGGGAAGATTACTTGCTCCAAACTCGAAGGCCAGTATCTGGCCGGCTTTTCCGGCATTTTTCTGGCTTCGCGTCTTTTCTGCTCCCAAGCATTGTCCGCGCCCACTCCAGCGCCATGCTTCTCCCTCCGGGAGTTCTTCGCGAGCGAACGCAATCCGTAGCGTAATTGATCTTTAATAAAATCAGACTTCCGAAGTCTCGGAGACTTCGGAAGTCTTTACGTTTTACTTCTTACTTCTTACTTTTCACTTTCTCTTCGCGGTCTTTGCTTTCTTCACCGCTTTTTTCGCAACTGCTTTTCTTTTCGGTGCAGCCGCTTTCTTAACGGCCTTCTTGGGTGCATATTTCATCGCCACATGGGCGGCGGCGAGACGCGCGATCGGCACACGGAAGGGCGAGCAGCTGACGTAGTTGTTGCCGATGATGTGACACCATTCAATCGATTCGGGGTCACCGCCATGTTCACCGCAGATGCCGACCTCGAGTTCGGGGCGGGTCGTGCGGCCATCCGCAATCGCCATGCGCATCAAACGTCCCACACCGTCACGATCCAGAGTCTGGAAGGGGTTCTTGGGCAGGATGCCCTGCTCCACATAGGTGATGAGGAAGTTGCGCTCGGCATCATCGCGTGAATAGCCGAAGGTCATCTGCGTCAGGTCGNNCGTGCCGAACGAGAAGAACTGGGCATGCCCGGCGATCTCGGCGGCAGTGACCGCGGCGCGCGGGATTTCGATCATCGTGCCAAATTTATAATCCAGTTTCTTGATCTTCTTTTCAGCCAGCACGGTCGCTGCGATGCGGATTAGGCGCGGCTGAATCCATTCGAGTTCCTTGACCGTGCCGGTCAGGGGGATCATCACTTCCGGCTTGACCACGATGCCGCGCAAAGCGCAATCGGCGGCGGCCTCAAAGATGGCGCGCACCTGCATCTCGACGATCTCCGGCATGTAAATGCTCAAGCGCACACCGCGCAAACCCATCATCGGATTCGATTCGTGCAAGCCTTTGATGGCGGCCAGAAGTTTTTCCTTCTCTGCCAGACCGGCGGTCTCGCCCTTGACGCGCATCGTGACGACTTCTTCAAAAAGCTTTTCTTCATCGGGCATGAATTCATGCAGCGGCGGGTCAATCAAACGGATGATGACCGGGTAGCCATCCATGGCTTCGAACAGCCCATCGAAGTCTTTGCGCTGGGTCGGAAGCAGTTCATTCAAAGCCTGCGTGCGCTCTTCGCTGGTATCCGCAAGGATCATGCGCTGGACAATCGGCAGGCGCTCCGGCTCGAAGAACATGTGCTCGGTGCGGCATAGACCGATACCCACCGCGCCATACGAACGGGCACGGCGCGCATCCTTGGGATAATCCGCATTCGCCCAAACCTGCAAGCCGCGCGTCGGCCAGCCTTTCGCAGCCACGCGCATGTTAGGACGAGCGCAAATTTCATCGGCCCATTTCAACAGCGTCAGCAATTCGGTTTGTTCTTCCAAAGACGCCGCGATCATCGGGACTTTGCCAATAAAGACATTGCCCGTTGTGCCGTCCACGGAGATCCAATCCCCTTCGTGAACCGTTTTGTCGTTCACGGTCATGACACGTTTTTCGAGATCAATCTTGATCATGGAGGCGCCCACGATGCACGGGATGCCAAACTGGCGGGCCACGACGGCCGCATGAGAAGTCGCGCCGCCTTCACTGGTCAACACACCCTTGGCGGCGATCATGCCATGCACATCATCCGGCTTGGTGAACGGACGAACCATGATGACATCCTGCTTTTGTTCCTTGGACATTTTCTCGGCTTTATCGGCATCGAAATAAGCCTGACCGACGGCCGCGCCTGGGGATGCATTGACGCCCTTGGCAAACAACCTGCCTTCCTTCTCGGCGTTCTTCAAAGCCGTGGCATCGTACTGGGGATGAAGCAGGGTGTCCACCTGTTCGGGTGTGACGCGCTTGACGGCCTCTTCGCGCGTGATCAGACCTTCATTGGCCATATCCACCGCAATCTTGACGGCGGCCTTGGCGGTGCGCTTGCCGGTGCGCGTCTGAAGCATCCATAANNGTGATATCCATGAACTGGTTGTAGGCCTGCGGCATGTGTTTCTTGAGGTTCGCAATGGGATCGGTGTTGCGAATGCCCGCCACCACGTCCTCACCCTGAGCGTTGAGCAGGTAATCACCCATCATCTTGCGCTCGCCGGTGGAGGGATTGCGAGTGAAGGCCACGCCCGTGCCCGAATCATCGCCCATATTGCCGAAGACCATGGTTACGATATTAACCGCGGTACCGAGATCGTGAGGGATATGCTCATGATTGCGATAATCCACGGCGCGTTTCCCGTTCCAGGACTTGAAGACGGCCTCGGTGGCAAGTTCCAATTGCTTGATCGGATCCTGCGGGAAGTCAAAGCCTTTTTCCTTCTTCACCACTGCCCGGAACTGGCTGACCATTTCCTTCCAATCGTCGGCGGTCATTTCGGTATCGAGCTTATAGCCCTTGCGATGCTTGTATTCGTTCATGGGGTCTTCAAAGGCCTCATCGGCAATACCCAGCACCACCGTGCCGAACATCTCGACCAGGCGGCGATACGCATCATAGACGAAGCGCGGATTGCCGGTCAGCTTGACCATGCCCGCCGCAGTCTCGTCGGTGAGGCCGATATTCAAGACCGTATCCATCATGCCGGGCATCGAGAATTTCGCGCCGGAACGGCATGAAACCAGCAGGGGATTCTTCGGATCGCCGAACTTCTTGCCGGTCGCTTTTTCGATGCGCTTGAGAGCGGCCAATTCCTGCTGCCACATTCCAGCAGGGAATTTTCCCGCCTTCTGGAATTCATTGCAGGCCTCGGTTGTGACCGTGAAGAAGGGCGGAACCGGCACACCGGCGCGCGTCATATCCAACAAGCCCGCGCCCTTGCCGCCGACCAGCCCCTTCACCTCATCCCAATCGCCCCCCCTGAGCGTTTCGACTTCTTTTACCTCGTTAAAAAGGTAAACCCACTTTTTCATTCAAGCCTCCTGAATTTAATATTGTTTTTCTTTTACGTAAATTCGTGACAAGCTGACCATCGGTCTCGGTGGAACTTGACAGAGAAATCCGCACTTCGACCAGGGAGTACTCAAACCTTGTAACTCAGTTTGTAGTAACGACTTCAGTCGTTCTCTCGGAAATCGTTTTCAACCTTTGAGTGTACCTTTCGACTACGCTCAGGGCTCCGCTCAGCGGGATGAAAAGACTGTTTACCTTATCCCGAACTGACGTTTTTATTGATTGTGAATTATTGTACCAAAAAAAAGCCGTTTGGCCACTGACAAAAATCATTTTCCACCGCCCAAATTGTAAATAACCTGCAAAGTAGGAAAAGAGCCGAATGGGCGATAATAGGAACATGACCACAAATAAAAGGGTTCTGGTGATAGACGACGATCGCGCAATTACGGAATTTCTTTCGGTCGTGCTTGGAACATACGGCTTTGAAGTCCTGACCACCAACAGGAGCGAGGAAGCGCTGCAATTTATCGCGGAAAAAGCCCTGGACATCGTTACACTCGACTTGGTGATGCCCGATATCGATGGCTGGGAAATGTGCAAAAGGATCCGCGCACTCAGCACGATCCCGATCCTGGTGATTTCGGCCATTGACGATCCGGTGACCATCGCCAGCACGCTCGATTCGGGCGCAGATGATTATATCGTAAAGCCGTTGACAAACGAGATATTGATCGCGCATTTGAACACACTCCTGCGGCGCTCAACCAGAATGGGAACCTGCCCACAACTGGCCAAGGCGAAATGGCTGCCGGGAACCGCACCATTGCCTTCGTAAAGAAAAGAGGAACGAGAACGGCGCAAGTGGAAGGAGACTGCCTACAGGATTCCGTTTTCCTTATTACTGATTTTTGAAAATTGAAAGTCGCATTTTTGGCCAAAATCAAGAGAGAAAGCGCCTATGTTTTGCGACATACTTTATTCAAAAATCAATAGCGCAAAAGTTCTCTCTCCGAGTGGGCATAAATTCCTATGTTGTTGACGAGAGGTGCCTAATGAATGCCTCACCAGCGAGCAAAGCCCCCGTCCGGTGCAGGCAATGGTTGTGCAATCTATGATTGCAGTTCATGCAATATACCTTCAATTCTCTTCATATGCCTTGGTTCTATCACAACCAGCTTCATTGAATTTTCTCTAGTGATCTTCCTCTTCGCATCCATCACTGCTGGTGCGGGGTCTCCTGACCCGCGCCACATCCTGACCG
>PMLN01000270.1 GCA_003158885.1 Anaerolineae bacterium | reverse complement strand
AATGGCGTTAACGATATAGCCATCGTAGAAAGTATCCATAGGCGCGGCGCCTTTGTCCATCGAATTGAACATATCCAGGAACATCTCCACATAGCCGAGCGAGCCGATCTCATCGCCGACCGGGAATAGCCAGCCCGTATCCCCCTCGGCTTTCTCCGCCACATACCCGCCCTGTCCGATGCTGGTAAACATTTCAAAGCCGGTGCGCATCCAATGGTTCAGCCAGATCGTTCCATCCGTGCCGGAAATTTCATCGCGCAGATCCATCCCGCCGCGGAAGGTCCAACTGGTCTCGAATTGTCCAATGGCGCCGTTTTCATAACGCACCAATCCAACCGCATGATCTTCCGCTTCGATGGGATGGACTTGCGTATCGGCCCAGCAGGTCACTTCGGCGGGGCGGATGCCTTTGCCGATGAAATTCCGCGCGATTTCGATGCAGTGACAACCCATATCCACGATGGCGCCGCCGCCGGAAAGTTCCTTTGTCCAGAACCAGGCGCTGTGCGGTCCGCTATGGGTCTCGCGCGAGCGCGCCCACAATACCTTGCCCAACGCGCCCTTCTGAGTTGCCGCCAGGGCTTTCAAGGTCTTGGGCGTGTAGGCCAAATCTTCGAGATAGCCATGGAAGACGCCCGCCTTCTCCACGGCTTCGAGCATTTCCAGCGCTTCCGCGCCGTTCAATGCCAGAGGTTTGGTACATAAAACCGCCTTTCCGGCCTGCGCGGCGAGTAAGGCGGCTTTCTTGTGCAAATAATTGGGAATGCCGATGATCACGGTATCTACTTCAGGGTCGTTGATCGCTTTGGCAATATCGTCCGTCCAGCGCGGGATGCCGAATTCCTCCGCGAACTTTTTGGCTTCTTCAGCGGTGACCGCGCAGACGATTTTGATTTCATCCTTCCCGCGGAAATTCAAAAGGCTCATTGTGTAAAAGCGGCCGATCAAACCTGCCCCCAGCAAAGCTATTTTGTGCATATACATCTCCTTAAAGCAGCATATTGAATATCATTATATTGTAGCGTTTATCACGAGTCAATTCTTGCAGGCGGTGGGACAACCAGTTAGAATATTCACCAAATGAATAATTCAATCGAAAGAAGCAAGAAATGACTTTATCAGCCCTTACCTCGCGCGCACGCGTGGAAACAGCCCTCTCCCATGAGGAGCCGGATGCCGTTCCCCTAGCTTTGGGAGGCGGCCCGTACGGCCTGGTGGATGATCTCTATCTGCGCCTCGTGAAGTTTTTTAATTTGGGTGAACCGGTTCAGCCTTTTCGCACAGGTCATAGCATCTCGTACATGGATGACCGCCTGCTTGAACGTCTTGGCACGGATACGCGTTATTGCTGGCCGGGATTATTGCCCAACAGCCCGGTTATTCCCGGCAAAGACCAGGACACGTTCTATGATTCTTATGGACAGGTCTGGAAGCGCGCTTTTCCATATTACAGCGCCGGCGAAGGCCTCCTCAAAGACGCTGCCGGCCTGGATGATATCGAACGCCGCGTCCACTGGCCGGATTTGACCGATCCGCGCTGGAACTGGGGCGTCGCCGAACGCGCCCGGATGCTCCGCGAGGAGACGGATTATTTTGTGGTCATGCGCATGGTCGCATCGCATGGCCCGTTTCAGACCGCCTGCGATTTACGCGGCACCCAAGCCTTCCTGATGGATATGGCGCTACAACCCGAATTTGCGCTTGCCCTGCTTGATAAGGTCACGACTGCCATCGAAGGTTTGATGCGGCTTGCAATGCAGGCCGGCGGTAGGTGGTTCGACATGATTGAACTTCCCGGCGACGACTATGCTGGCAACCTCAATCCCATCATGTCGCCTGCCATGTTCCGCAAATTCATTAAGCCGTGTCTGGAACGGTTGGTCAAGGTGGTAAAAGAAGCCAATCCCGCCACCCGGATCATGCTTCACAGCGACGGCGCGCTTGGCAAACTTTTGCCGGACATCATTGCCTTGGGCATTGATGTGATTCACCCGCTTGAGCCGCTGCCTGCGACCGACCTGGCCGCGGTGAAGGAACAGTTTGGCAGGCAAGTCTCGTTCCTCGGCGGCATTGATATCTCTCATGCCATGCCCGGTACGCGCCAGGATGTCATTGCCGAAACGAAACTTCGTATTTCCCAGCTTGCGCGCGGCGGCGGATATATTCTCGCACCCTCCAATCATTTGCAGGCCGATATCCCTGCTGAAAATGTGGGGACGCTGTTTGAAACCGCACGTGAATTTGGAAGATATCCCATACAGGATAGGTAGATAAACCATGTTGAATGCATCCCTGGATTATTTAATTCAAGCCCAGGCCATTCTGGATCGGATCCGCGCAACCCAAATGGATGCCATCGAGCGTGCGGCCGATCTTTGCACGCAGGCCATTGCAGGGGATGGACTTGTTCATCTTTTTGGCACGGGCCACTCGCGCATCTTCGTCGAGGAGATGTTCCCGCGTCACGGCAGTTTCCCCGGTTTTCACCCCATTGTGGAACTCTCGCTCACATATCACAATCTGGTCGTTGGCTCGAACGGCCAGCGTCAGGCCATGTTTCTTGAGCATGTCGAAGGCTTCGGCTAGGTCATCATGCGTAATTTTGTTTTTGCCAGGCCGGATTGTTTCATCATCTTTTCAAACAGCGGCATCAATGAGGTGGTTGTGGATGTGGCTCTTGAAGCCAAACGCCAAAACCTGCCGGTCATCGCGGTGGTCTCGCTGGGACATTGCAGAGCCACTCCTGCCGCACATAGTTCCGGTAAAAAACTTCCCGATCTGGCGGATGTGGTGATTGATAACTGCACGCCCGGCGGCGACGCGCTGGTCAAAATCCCCGGATTGAACGATCCGGTTGGCCCCGGTTCCACCATCGGCGCGGCGGCCGTCACGAATGCGCTCAAATGCCGCATTGCCGAAAAACTCACTGCGCTTGGCAAGCCCCCTATTGTGCTCACCAGCAGCTATTTCATTGGCAGCGAGGCCTCGAAAAAACGTTTCGATGATTGTTATGATGATTACCGCGACCGCGTGCAAAAAGTGTATGGCGGATGCAGGTGATGAATTTCATGCTCGATTTCAGAGTTCCGTTTGACAATAATCAGTCCGAACGAGATTTGCGGATGATGAAAGTCAAGCAAAAAATCTCTGGTTGTTTTCGATCTGAAGAAGGTGCTGCTATCTTTTGCCACATTCGCAGTTACCTTGCCACGGCTCGCAAGAACGGCCAGATGGCTTTGGCTGCTTTACGCCTTGCCTTCATGGGCACTCCCTACTTGCCCAGTTTCGTCGCACCTTTGGCTGTGTAGTTACTATTTTTTTGGATATCTTTCTATGGGACAGCGACCATGGTATCAATACTCTATAAGATGCACAATAGGACATGGGTCTCAATTGGAGTAAATCAGGCCGATTATCAATGCTTCAGAAAGCAATGAATTCTTAAATGGTTTCTGATTGTTTCATTAGTAGTGAGTAACGAAACCGGATGCAATGACGAAAGTCACTTTATTGGTTCAAAGTTGATTAACAAAAGTATGCCCTTCTCTCTTTTCGGAGGAGGGCATACCAACCCTTTTGGGTGAGGGTGCATAAACTCAGGCTCTGTTACTGTTTAGAATCTCAAGGCATTTACACCGCGTCCCGAAGGTGGGAAGTGAATTCATCCTCACCTGCCATCACCTTCGGGACATTTTGTATTTGCTCTATCCGCGCGCATCCTCCAAATCCGTGTCATCCGTGTTCTATTGCTGACCGCTGACCGCTATGGTACCGTTGTAAAGTGGAATACGCTCGACCAGGGGCTTGAGCCAACCGCGCCCGTTGCCATCACGCGCCAATACAGCACTTTATTGCCAGGCAGGGTGACGGTTGAAATATAAGTGGTCGAACCGATCTTGACATTGATCAGAAAGGTGCCGAAGGTTGAAGAGGTGGACACCTGGATGGTATAGCTGGTTGCACCGCTGACCGCCTGCCATTTGAAGGTTGGCTTATGCGCTACTCCGGTTACGAGGTTGGCTGGTGTGGTCAGTGTGGGAGCTTTCAGGCCGATGGTGAAATAGTAAGGTGTGGTCAACGCGCCGAATGTGCCGTTCGGTCGGACGATCCGTACGCTCCAGTACAGTTTGGTGTTGGCAGGCAGGTTCACGGTTGGAGTATAGGATAGTGCCGTAACCGTGGCATTGACGAGTGGGCTGGCGAAGTTTGAATATTTCGAAACCTCGATCCGGTATTTGGTATAGCCTGTGACGGCCAGCCACTTGAATGCCGGGCGGAAGGTGGAGACCTTTGAACCGCTGGCAGGACTTACCAGGACGGGTGTGGTGGTATTGACGATCACCACAGCGGGCGAACCGTAGACTGCGGAGACATTACCAGCCGCATCCTTGGCCCATGGATACAAAGTATACGTACCGTCCCCCGCAACAGGATATGTAGCGGGGGCGCTTGCCAGCCAGTTCGGATCGGTGGATAAAGGTGCAGCGGAGGAAGCGGTGATCATGTATCCGGTCACACCCCCATCATCGCTGGCCGTGAAACTGGTGATGGGGATATTGGGATTGTTTGTGGGTGAAGTGGCGGCGAAGGCAGTCACGATGGGCGGTGACTGCGTGCCCGGCGTGCCGTGATAGATCAGAGGCAACTCATGGCCTGTGCTATTATAGCCGCTCCCGATCGCGTAAACGTCGCTGGCACTGGAACCCCATACGCCGCCCCAATCGCTGGAAGTCCACCCGCTGGGCAGGCTTGGGCTGGATTTGGACGATGTCCAACTGTTCCCGTCATAGTGATAATAGGCCAAGTCGCGATCGCCATTCCCGAATGCGTAAATATCACTGCCACTGGAACCCCACACGCCCCACAAAAAGCTGTTACTCCATCCGCTGGGCAGGCTTGGGCTGGAGGCTGTCCATCCGCTCCCACCATTGTGATAGATCAAAGGCGAACCTGCATTTCCGGGATGACTGCCATCTCCGACCGCGTAAACATCGCTGGCACTGGAACCCCATACGCCGGACAAAGAGCCAGCAGTCCATCCGCTGGGCAGGCTTAGGCTGGCATTCGTCCATCCGCTTTTGTCATAGTGATAGAGCAGGGGCATATACTTATAATTCCCGTCTTCGCCATACCCGACCGCGTAAACATCGTTGGCACTGGAACCCCACACGCCTGATAGCCGGCCGAATTCAGCCCATCCGCTGGGCAGGGAGGGAGAGAACGCCGTGAAGGTCAGACCCGATGATGTTGCATGCACGGGTGTGGAGGAGAATCCCATTTGGGTGACCAGTAAGGCAAACATTATGGTCAGGGAAAAGAACTTGAAGAGGCGTTTCATATTTCATTCTCCTTTTTGAATTTTCAAGAGAGATCATAAGCGCATCTACCTATAAAGTTGGAAGAACTGAATCGCTAAAATCTTAAAGTCTACGATCTCCCCACGGGTACGATAAAAACATTCTATCATCTAATGGCGCGCAAGTAAACTCACTATTATTCATGGCGCATGATTTTCTCAAGAACCAATTTTCATGCCAAGAATCTGGCGGAGGCCATGAAACTCCCGGATTTCCTTCATGATTTGCGCCAGCGCATCACGAAATTTGAGATGCGTCAAGCTTTCTTGAGAAAACCATAATTCATGGCGAAGGAATATGCTTTATTTATGAAAAGCCCCTCTCCAAAAATGGAGAGGGGCAATGTGATTCTAGAACATCAATGCATTGACTTTGTCCATCATCTCGGGCGCCGGGCGCAAGTCGGCATCGCTGAGGCGGTTAAGCGGGGTATCCGTCAGGTTATACATTTCCGTTAATGAAGGCTTGCTCGTATCCACATACAACAGTCCGGTGATGAGCCAACTGTTGCGCTGGGCTTCCTCCATGGCGCGCAAGGCCTCCATACGGCTGGTGGGATCGTAGCCCTTCTCGAGATTTTTCAAGATCACCACCGAGCCGTCGTGCATGTTCACTTCACGGATTTCGCCTTCTTCCATTTCGCGTTCGAGCACGATCTCGTTGCGCGGCGCGACGTAGGTAATGTCGTGCAGGGGTTCTTCGTGATCCTTGCCCCAGGCGTACGAGTGATAGGCGTTATCCTGGTTGTTGAACGTCACGCAGGGACTGATGATATCGAGCACCGCAATACCGTCGTGCGATAGCGCGGCTTTGAGCAATTCCTTGACCTGTTTCGCATTGCCGGCGAAGGAACGCGCCACGAAAGTGGCATTCGAGGCCAGCGCCTCCATGCAGATATCCACCGGCATATATTGATTGGAACCCTGCTTTTTTAATTCCAGGCCCTTCTCGGCCGTGGCAGAGAATTGCCCTTTGGTCAATCCATAGACACCGTTATTTTCTATAATGTAAACCATGTTCACGTTGCGGCGCATGACATG
>PMLN01000137.1 GCA_003158885.1 Anaerolineae bacterium | reverse complement strand
TGACGATTGACGATTGACGATTGGGATTCGGGAGTCGGTGTCTGAGATTCGATATTTGATATTTGGGAATCGGAATTCGAGATTCGGGAATCGGGAGGCGGGAGTTTGGAATCGGGGGATGGGGTTTGAGGGGGGGAGGCGGGCTTCAGGTTCCCGTGAACCAAATTCCAGCCAATGCAGAAGGCGCCCATGGCCACCAGCGAGAAGAGGGTGGGCAAAATGAAGTTATAGGCCAGGGTCGGCACAATGCCCAGAAGCTTGACCGGCATGCCGACCAACACGAAACCATAATAATAGTAGTTGATGGTACCGCCCGCAAACCACGGGTCATAGGGAGGAAAACTCGTGCTTTTGATAACAGCATTGAAGTACGAGAAATCCATCGGACGCTCACCGCCCTTGTAGGGATGCCACAAGTCGGGGTTGCCAATGCGGATCAACAAGTCGAAGAGGAAGAAGGCCAGGAACAAACCTTCGATCATCAGGAAATACTTTTTCCTGGTTTGCCATTCTTCACGCAGTTCATGCCGCTGCCGCCAGCCGAGGATGAGTCCAACTAGGGCGAGCAGGGCAAAGATCACGCCGACGGTCAAGCGGGTGACCGGTACGCCGAGCGAACCCGCGGCCCAGCAGCCAAAACCAAGCAGAATCAAACCAAGGGCACGCGAGAGCGGATAGCCCTTATCGCCCAGCCCCGGAAGGGCAAGACGAAGGATGGGATACATCAATAGCCCAAGCAGGAAGATGAACAGATACCAGAAGACTAAACCGAGCAGCGGCTGACTGTTTTGAATCCAGTCGTAATTAAATAACTGGGACCAGGTGCCGCCCGCCTGCTGTTGAGCCAGCTTATCGGCAGGGAGCATCAGGCTTTTGTAATCAGTGGCTTGTTTGGGCGTGAGGTGAATCACATTGGTCAAATCCACCGAGCCGAGCAGGGCTTGAACTTTGGCGGGGTTGAAATCCGAAGCCTTCTGGAAGATCAATACCTTGGGATGATCGTAAACAGTAAAAGCCTCCTCGGCGAACTGGTCATTGATCTGCCAGGTGCCAAGGCCGGGAATAGAGATGGTCGGAAACGATTCAAAAACCTGAACCAGCTTATAACCCAACTGTCCCTGGAACATGCCGGGCTTGGCAACGTTGTAGCACCAGATAACATCCTTATCGGGAGGGCAGCCAATGAGGGCGCGATAATAGGCGGTGGTCAAGGGATAACGCTCGGGGATGCGCGTGACCGAAGCCCACTGACGATTGGAAGACATGAAAATATAATCGCCCTGACTAAGCGCATTGACAAAGCGCGCCAACTTATCGGCGTTATCGTCAAAATAAATCTGCAGATTGAGGCCGCCCTGATAGAGACCGCCAAAGCCATCGTAATTTTCGTAGCGGAGAGGCAGGCCGTCGTCCCAATCCGTTTCGTTGATGGGCGCAGCGCCCACCATGGTCAATGCGCCGTTCGTCTCGAGGCGCAGGAAATAGGTTTGACCGTTGACCACAGGAAAGGGATGATCCAGAGCGAGGGTGTAAGACTTGCCACGCGGATCAGAGGGCTGCGGGGCAAAATCGGAACCAACAGAGGCAGAGGCAAGATACTCGCCGGGCAGCGCATCCGGCTTGAGCGCAAATTCGAGGCGGAAGACCTGGGCAGCAGGTATCGCCTGAGGCGAAACCGTGGTGGGAACCTGTCCAATGGGAGGCGTAAACGCCAGGATGTGCGGGAAATAGACCTCGCTCAAGGTACCCGTGGCATTGGCCGTAAACGGGAAGATGGAAGGTGAGTCGGCCAGGAGCGAGCCATTGGATGGAAACGGCAGAGGCTGGTTATAGACCGTGCCATCCGAAGTGGTAATGTGCAAATTGACAGGGCCGGGAACATTTTGATAAATCCAAGCCGTGGCAGCGACGCGAGAAACGGGCCGGGTATAGATGCGTGTAAAGGCGTAGGCCCAACCCAAGGTCAAGACGAGAACGAGGCCGCCAATCAAACCGGACGACAGACGAAAGAATAACTTCCATGATTTGCGATTCAGAGCCTGTGCGCGATCCCATAAGTAGATCACGAGCCAAGCCGCCATCATGCACAACAAGGGATAGATGGGCAATTGATAGCGCATGGTCGGGTTGAAGGCCATGGATTGCCAGGTGAAATAGACCGCAGTCCAACCCCATAACAAAAGATGCTTGAGTTCGCCGTTGACGATCCGCCAGAGCATAACGAGGAAACCGGCCCAGGCCAGAATGCCGAGCGGCAAGCCAAGACCCCAAACGGTTAAATTATCAAAGGAGAACAAATGCGAGCGGCGCGCCCATTGCAACGCAAAGGGAACATCCGCATCACCGCTGGACTGGGCCTGAAGTTGTTTCATGGTATCGAGCCAGGTGGGGCTTAGTCCGAGGCCTTTGAAGGCATAGGGCATGAAGATGCGGAAGGCCAGCACAGAGATGGCCGCGCCGGCGATTAAATAAAGAGCAATGCGGGCCCAATAGTCGAGGGACGGTGGGGGATTGGGAATTGACGATTGACGATTAACGATTGGCGATTGGGAGTCGGAGGATGAGGAGGCGGCACGATCCACGATCAGGTAGCGCAGGAGGAAGGCGCCCGGCAAAAGAATGGCGAGCGGGGCGGCGTTCAATTTGGAGGCGGTGGCCATGCCAAGCGAAAGACCGAAGCCGAGGCTGAGGAGGAAGAGGGGGTCTTTGGCAAAACGGAAAACGTAAAACGCAATTCGATATTCGGGATTCGATATTCGGGATTCGTTATTCGGGAATCGGGAGGCGGGAGGCGGGAGGGGAGATTCGGAAGCGGAGGGCTTGCGGGCCACGATCTCAACGGCAAAATAAATCGCCAGGAAAATAAAGAGGTTGGCGAAGGTATCCACCGTAAAGAAATGCGATTGCTGAATCTGCATAACCGCAAAGGCGGAAAAGGCCGCGCCGAGCAAGGCCACACGGCGATTGTAAAGACGCGCAGCGATAAGGTAGATCAACAAGACGGTCAGCAAATCGGCGAAGGCGGAAATCTGCCGCCCAATCAAATTGACCTGATCGTAACCCACCTGCCCAAACCATTGAGCCACATAGCGCACCGCGATGGTCGGAAAATCGCCATAGACAAAAAATGGGTAGCCGCGATTCTCGGGGTTGAGGGAAGAACAATAGGTGTTAAAATAACCGCCCCATTTCTGACAATCGGGGATCGAGGCGGCATAGGCCAGGCGCCAGGGCTGGTTCGCGGCAGTGGGCGGCGGACCCAACTGATCCGGCGAGGTGGAGACCGGTTCCAGCGCGCTTTCCACCATGGTCATGAAGCGCTCATCGGGATGAAGATGCTGGTTCTGATCCCAGTTCAAACCGACGACGCGAAAATACGTCCCAACCCCCAACACGAGGATGAGCAGGACATCATAAATCCAGGCATGCTTTTCGTTAGAAATCATAGTTCGTAATTTATCATCCAAGCCTTAATGCGCTCTGAGAGAGAGACGTAGAGACGTAGCATTGCTACGTCTCTACCCAGGTACAAAATAAATCCAAAAATCATGCCCGACCACGGAGGATTTATGCAGACTCAACGAGCCCTGCGGATACAAGCCTTTAAGAATATCGAGCGATCTCTGGTCGTTGGCGGTCGGATCCTGCAAGCTGGCCTTCACAATGAACAACTTCGGCCCGGACAATTGTACAGTATCCACCAGGTGATCGGGGAACATGGCAAAATCGCGATTCGGAATGCCGGCCCAGACGCCGGGCAGGCGAGTATCCACCCAATATGGAAACGGAACGATCCAGGCCGTATCCGTTTCGCCATAGACCAGGCCGAATTCCTTGATCACCTCGCCCATCTCGGATGAATTCCAGGCGCCTTGCCGGAAGTTCTGATCGAACTGATTGAAGACCAGATCATAATTCTGGGCAGCGGACCAGAACAACAAGACGGCGGTCAGGACCCAGGCAAAAACCGTGCGCGTTGTCACGCCTGACCTGCCTGCACTAGAGGCGTCCGCACGACGGCGCTCGAAAGCAGAGATCAAGCTATCCAGCGCCAGCGCAACGATGATAAAGACGGGAACAAAGGCAGCCCCGGAGCGATTCAAGGCCGGGTTCTCATCGGGGAAAGCCAAGGAAAGAGTCGAGGGGAGTTGAAGGATCGGAACGGAGAAAAGCAAAAACAGGTCAAGCCAGTGGCGCTTTTGAACATAGCGAGCGAGGAGGAGAACAACGCCAATCAGGAACAAGGCGCCGGAGACAATATCCAGGGCGGGACGATGGGGGAGGGAGTTGACCCAAATATTGCCATCATCCCAGTTGAACATCCTCAAACCGTTCCAAACATTGGAGGCAAAGATCTGAAACCACGGACCGGGCAAAGGCTGTTCGATCGTGCCCAGGCGGGTGAGGGCGCGGTAGGAAAACATTTCGGGATTCTCGGTCACATAACGGAGAAGCGGGATGAAGATCATCAATGAAGTGAGACCCACGATGATAAACCAAAGCAGGGCGTCACGGCGGGCACCCTTCGATTGGGCGTGAAGGATGTATAGAATGAAGGCAGCCACAACCAGGAAGGGCACAATGCGCGCCGGACTATAGCCGTTCAAGCCCAAACCAACGAAAATGCCGGATAGAATAAAATCATTGCGATTCCGAGTTCGCAGGCCGCGGATGAGATACAACATGGCCGGCGCAAGGAACAAGGGATAAAGCGGAAAGCGCAGACCAATACGGGATATGACATTGGGCCAGTAAGCAATGCCCGCCAGGAAGAAGGCCAGCAGGCCGACGCGGCGATTGGCAATCTCCTTGCCAAGCAGATATACATAAGGGAGGGTCACCAAGCCCATGGAGACGGTGGCGATCTTCGTCGAAAGGAAGGAAAGGCCGGTGTTGAAAATCCAAACCACCAGCACGATCCAATACATCGTGATGGCTTCGCGGCCGGTGTTGCGCGGGAAGAAGATATGCGGCTGTCCGTGCAGGATATCGTAAATATCGAGAATCTTTTCGGCATGATCGCTGAAGGGTTCGCCCGGCGTCTGCTGAATATGATAAATGCGGAAGAACAGCACGATCAGGCTGAGGGCCAGCACCAAAAGTGTGCCATAGGTGATGCGGATGCGCCACTCGCGGCGCGAAAGGAAATCCACGATGCGCCGTCCGAGCGAAGGTTTTTGCGGATCGCGCAGCCACAACGATCCAACAAACAAGGCCAGGGCGATCAACCAGAGAAAAAGATTGAAGGTAGTAAAAAGATTGCCGGAGAAAAAGAAGAAGGCCAGAACTGCAAAAGGAATGGAAATCAAAAGGGCGAGACGATGAAAGGTGAGGGGATCATTGCCATCCGACGATTCAGAATGCGGAAGGAGTTGCCATTCGCGGCGGATGATGGCTCCCAAAAGAATACCGAGTGCGATCACATAAAGAACGATGCCCGTTGCTGCAGGAGAAGGCGGCTTGAGCAGCGTTTGAGCAAGAAGAGTCAAGCCGAGCGCAATCAAGGAAAGCGAGGGAAAGGGTCTTGAAGGCTGAAGGATGAAGGTTGAAGGTTGAGAAGAGGTGGTTAATGGTTCATGGTTAATGGATGATGGGGGGAGGGATTGCGCCCCGAAACCTTCCTGATCACCGGATTGGGGCTGGCCTGCTGCAAGAGGCGATTCGGGAATCTCTATCTTTGGCTTGCGGCCAAAGGATAATTTGGATTTGACGTAATCCAAGACAGAAGGTTCGTTAAATTTTGGATCATTATCGTTCATATCATTCCCATTCACGGCTTATTTTTTTCTGGCGATCACAATCACGCTTTCGCCCCAGCGCACCGGCAGGAAGACAAAGGTGCTGATGGCTTGAAACCCACCGAGAGAACCGAAGAATAATTTCTGCACGGAATTTGGAAGCCAGGAAACATAAGGCACATTCCAGAAACCATCCGCAAAGGCGCGGACAAGCCCCAAGCCGGCACCCTGAATCAGGCCAAACCATTCGGCAGGCGGCTTGAGCGAAATATGAGTCGGGTCGAGATAACCGATCCATTGATCGCCCTTCCACGGTTTGAGAAGCGAATCCAGATTGGGGGTGGCGAGGATGAGGATACCGCCCGGCTCAAGCACACGGCCAATTTCGTTAATCGCCCGGGCGGGATCGGGCAGGTGCTCGACGATGTGCTTGATGATGACAACGCCAAAGGATGAATCCACAAAGGGCAAATCCTGGGCGCTGGCAGTTTGTAGGTGAGTTTCTTTCACGATAGGCTTGGAGCGGGCAACGGCCCAATGGTTCAAATCCATGCCATAGGTTTCAAAGCCGTCCTCCAACTGCCCCACCAAATGTCCCAGCCCCGAGCCGATCTCCAAGAGACGCGCAGAGCGCCGCCCATAGCGACGCGCAAGAACGGCAAAGAAGCGATTCGACCACCAATACTGGCTGTATTTGGCAAACGAAATGCCGGCGTAGGTGTGGGTGGAAAAATATTTTTCGTCAAAGGACATGGGTTAGGTCAAGGCGGAAGGATGAAGGCGGAAGGCGGAAAACCGAAGACCGGAAACGGAAGATGTAAGATGTTAGAAGTAAGACGTAAGAAGGAAAACGCAAAACGAAAGGCGCTATGGATGTGGGCGTCTTATTTTCTCCTGGCGATGTAAAAAGTGAACGTGCCATTCCCAACCGGTTCAGGCGAGGCATACTTCTTCACGTAATGTTCCGTCAGCCAAAGATTCCACTTTGCAGGAGCAATGATCCAACGGCCGGTCAGAAGGCGTGCAACCACCGACGGAACGCCAAAATAATGTCCCCATTCTAACACGCGCATTGCAGACGGGGAAAAATAATGCCACCAGCGCACCAACTCAAAGCCGGCATTCTCCAAACGCGCCTGCCAGACATCGGGTTCATCGGCATGAGCGACGCGGGAAATCTTGCGGAACCATTCGATATAGCCCTTACCGAGCAGGCGCGAGATGGATAGTTCGGAAAGGTAGCGCGTGTTGGGCACACAAAAATAGAAGGGGGCGCCCGGCTTGAGCACACGGGCGGTCTCGGCCAGAACGGCTTCAATGTGCGGGATATGCTCCAACACGGAGTTACTAAACGCACTGGAAAAAT
Source organism: Anaerolineae bacterium (assembly GCA_003158885.1). Taxonomy (GTDB): domain Bacteria; phylum Chloroflexota; class Anaerolineae; order Anaerolineales; family Villigracilaceae; genus Fen-1038. The sequence goes on along the minus strand of PMLN01000137.1, from coordinate 12,227 downwards.
AGCCGGCCGGAAAAGGAGAACGCGAGCCATCGGCTTCGACCAAGGCACGATAGGCGCCATGGCGGAGGGCTTCATGAATCGGGCCGTGCCACGGGTCGAGACCCACATCAATCTTTCGATCAAAGGTCAGGGAGGCGAAATGACCATCACCGCAGCCGATATCATAGACCGGCGCGGGCAAAGGCAAATCCTGATAATAGGATGATTCGACGGCACGCAGAAAAGCGCGGAAATAGGGGAGGTCACGCAATTGGAGGAAGAGAAAGTCCTTCGATTGACGATTTACGATTGACGATTTGCGATTGAGGATTGAGGATTGGGGATCTTCGTTTAGCAGATTGGTCATTTCTTTCCAATCAAATCTTCAAACAGTTTTTCGTATTCGGCCGCGACGGTATCGGGAGAATAGGCCTTGCGGATGGATTCGAGGTCGCCATGGAATTTGCCGGGTTCATCCAGAACTGCGAGGATGGATGCCGCCAAAGAATCCGAATCGCCAATCTGCGAGACGCGCCCCATGCCGTGCATCTGGACCGGCATGCGCACGCCGGGTAAGGCGGAGGGAACGCAAGGCACGCCGTTCAGCATGGCTTCGATCTGAACCAGGCCAAAGGCTTCGGTTGAATTAAGGGAAGGCACCACCAGCACATCCAGATTGGGATAGAAAGCCGACATTTGAAGCGGATTGAGATTGCCGAGAAAAGTCCAATGACCGGCGGTCTCGTATTCGCGTATACGCGGCATCAGGCGGTCAGAGTAGGCCTGTTCGCCCATAACGTTTTGATATTGTCCGGCAAACAAGACCTGTGCTTGCGGATATTCCTTTAAGATGAGGGGCAAGGCATCGAGCAGAACCTCGACCCCCTTTTCGGCGGCGAAGCGGGCAGCCATGCCAATGACCGGCTTGCGATCCGCACAATGATTTGTTTCTGCAAAGGAACGAACGTCATTCTCACTTGAGGGCGGGAGTTCCACGGGCGGAAGGATGGTGCGAAGTTTGAATTTATAACGCGATAGACAGGAAGAGTGATCGGCGTAATCCTGCGTATAGGTCACGATGCGATTCGAGAGGAGGGCGGCCATGTTGTTCTGCCACTGCACCACGAGATTGACAAAACGATTGAAGAGACCGGGCGGAAGCAGGAGATCGCAATGATACGTAAGAACGGCAGGCTTGCCGAACAAGCGGGCGCGCATGGCTACGCCGGGCGCATCGAACTGGGGAAGATGCAGTTGCACCACATCGTGATCGGCCACCAGTTTGGTGGCAACCCAGCCAAAGGTTGGGGCGATGACACCCTTGCTCAAGCGAGCCATGACCGGGACGCGGATGATCTTAACCCCATCGAGGTTCTCTTCGCGCGGGAGGGAAGGATCATACTGGGTGGTCATGACGGTGACCTGATGTCCGCGCATGACAAAAGCACGCGCCAAGCGCTCGGCATAGATGGTCAAGCCGGAGGTATGAGGACGATAATAGGTGAGAACGGTCAGGATTTTCATAAGGCGCAGGGATTATACCCCACAGAAAATGAGAAAAGTTCCACAGTAAATGGAATATTAAGGGGTGATTAATTCGGGATTGGGGAAAAAGTGAATGGTGAATAGTGAATGGGAAATGGATCATGGGTCATGGAGGATGAGGAGATATTCGATACTCGTTATTCGATATTCGAGGAGGGAGGGCGAAGAGGCTGGGGAAATTTTTAACCACGAAGGCACACAGGTACGAAGTGGATCGTCCACGAAGATGGATGGGAATCGAGAATTGGGAGTCGGGAATGGATGATGAAGGATGGTTTGACCGAAGACAGAAGACGGGCCCTACCCTGAAAAGCCTCGGCTAGTCAGCACGATGATCTTACAGATAGGGCTTGTTTATTTCGGCGAGCTTGGCTTTTAATTCCGAAAGCAATTGATTCCCAAGAGCCTTTCGGGATGGATAGAGATCATGCAATTCCTCGGGGTCGGCCACAATATCATAAAGTTCGACGTGGTCTTTTAGATTCAATTCCTTATAGCCAAAGTAATATATGAGCTTATAGTTTCCCTTGACCTGCGCCAGGGTTGCATTGGTAATGGGCGCACCCTTGGCGGGTTCCAAAAGCTTCATCGTGTAGATTTTCCGGTTGGGATCGGAAGGCTCTTTGGAAAAGGGCGGCAACACAACGCCTTCCGACCAAGCCGCGTTTTGGGCCTTGGCCACGTACAGCAGGGTCGGCAGCACGTCCGCCGCGCTGGTGAGCGAATAAATGTCCGTGCGCGTGGTGCGCCCCGGCTCGAAGATCATCAACGGAACCCGAACCACCCCCTGATATAACGAGGGGTCGCCGTGACCCACAATGCTGCGCTCGAACAACTCGCCATGATCCGAGGTCAGAACCACCCACGTATCCTGCAACAACCCCGAAGATTCGAGACGATCCATCAGCTTCTTAAACTGGTCATCCACGTAAAGGATAAATTCATCATAGCGCTTGCAATTGGCCTGCATATATTTCATGTCGCCGGAGGAGCGGGTAAATATGTCCGGCGGTTTCTGAATCCATTTCAAGTCATCATTAAGAAAACGATTGTAAAAATCCTGACGGGTGCGATAGGGATCGTGAGGGGGCATGAAATGAAAATATCCCAAAAACGGCTGAGGGATCTTTTCCACCTGCGCCCCCAGCCAATCCACCGCCTGCTCGAGAGTGAAATAATTATCGTACCTGACCGCAGGCAATCCAAGAGGAAAGAGCGAACCGAGGTCCCCAATCCTGCTTTTCTGGTATTCATTGTAAAGACTCCATAGAAGCAGGGAATAAGAGAAACCCGTTTCCCCATTTTTCATGACACGCGACCAGGCAATGGTGGCGGTGTCCGCATCGTGCTTAAATAATTTATCCACAAGGCCATCGCTGGTGATGAGAAGCTGATCCAGGGGAATGTAGTCATTCAAATCGGGGGCAAATTGATCCAGGAAGGCGGTGACCAGAGGATTGTGAGAGTAGGCAATACGATAGTAATCGTCGAAGGCCGAGAAAATATTCCTATTTAGGTAACTGGCATCCACCGTTTCGTACAGATTCATGGCACGATGTTTCCAGGGCAAGACCCCGGTCAGCAAGGAGGCGGTACCGGGAGTGCTGAAATTCGCACTCGCAAAATGGTTATGATAGACAACCGCACGCTCCGCCAGCTTATCAATATTGGGGGTCGTCTTGCGACCATAGCCATGCAGCGAGATATGATACGCAGAGAACGCATCAAACACCACCACCAGCACATTCTTTCCCCCGGCCGCCGCAGGCACGACCGGCTCCAGGAGGCGGAAAAAAGAGGGGAACAGCACACCCGCCGAGGCCATGCCCGCTAATTTGAGAAAGTCTCTTCGACCAAGGTTTCTTTTCACAAGGAAGCTCCCATTAAACATTTCGAACGATCACGACCACCAGGGCCACGGCATCCAGAAAGAGATAAAAGCCGCTCAACAAAGTGACCCGCTCGCTGAAGGCTTGGAACGCCTTGTAAAACTTCTCATTCCGCAGAATCAACAAGGCGGGAATCAAGGTTGTCGCAACCACCACCAGTAAAGCCGCGGCATAATAAAAGCCGAATGGAAGATAAAACTGGGCGAGGAATTGAGTTAAACGCCCCGGCAAGTGCAAACTCCAAACCACATACGACTGAGCGATGATTTCCCACAACATGGCAATGCCGGCCAGCAGTCCAAGCAGGGAAATGCGCCGAGTCTCCTGCCATCGAACTGAAACCAAAAAGCCCAACAAGGCAGTCACGATGAAAATCAAGAGGGTATCCAAAAAGGAGAAAACCAACCCATAAGACATTTCCCCAATAGCGCCCCAAATGCCTCCGATGCGGCCCATCAACAAGGAAAAATCCTTGAACGCCAGAATGAGGGTCCAAGCATGAGGCAGAAACGCACAAACCAGAAACAACGTCAACAAGCCCTGTCGTGAATACCGTTTTATCGCCATTTTTCACTCATAAATATGAGTCTCCCGTGAATAACGGAAAAGATCATAAACACAACCCTGAGAGAACGCAGGACATAGGACACCACGTACACAAAGGAGGAAAAGAGTTACCTTGACAGTTTTTCCCTTTCTTGCCTTTATGTTCGGGGATGAGTTTCCGGATAAAAACGGTAGAACCATAATTATCAAGGGCCACAGAAAGCCAGACTGCCAGCCATTAAAATAAAGCCTGGTTCTCCTTCACCCAGCGGAATAATCTCTCGATGCCCTGCTCCAAACCAATCTTCGGCTCCCAACCCAATTCGTTCCGGGCCTTGCTAAAATTGGCATAAAAGACGCGTTGATCGCCGGGACGCCAACCGGCGCGGGCAACTTCGATCTTGCGGCCCAATAATTTTTCAAGCAGAGGGCCAAACTCCGACCAGACCGCCAGCACATTACGCGCCCCGCCGCCCATGTTGTAAACCCGGCCTTTGGCAATATCAATCTTTTCAAGCGCGGCATCGTAGGCGTCGAGCAAATCATCCACATGCAGAACATCGCGCACCTGTTTGCCATCACCGTAAATGGTGATGCGACGCCCGGTCACGGCGGCAATCGTCATCCAGGCCAGCCAGCCCTGGTCTTCAATCCCAAACTGACGCGGGCCGTAAATACAGGATTGACGGAAGACCACCGAGCGCAGGCCATAGATACGGGCATAATCACGGACATATTGATCGCCCGTGCCTTTGGAGCAGCCATAGGGCGAATGAAAATCCAGAGGCTGAGTCTCCGGACAGCCATTGACCAAGTCGGCGTAATGCCAGCGGGTGGCGTCCTCCGCGACCGCGACATCCTCCATGCCGCCATAGACCTTATTGGTGGAGGCATAAATAAAAATCGGATCGCGGCCCGAAAGACGGGCGGCCTCGAGCGCGTTGAAGGTGCCGAAGGCGTTGGCTTCAAAATCGGAGCGCGGATCTGCCACCGAGGTGGTGACCGCCACCTGCCCGGCGAGATGCACGATCACATCCGCCTGACGAGCGGCTGTCCGGATGAAGGCGGCGTCGCGCACATCCGCGACCTGCATGTCAAAGGATTTTTCGCCGAAATCCTTTTTCAGCCAATCGAGATTGCGCGGCGCACCGGCGCGGCTGAGGTTATCGTAGATCGTCACGTGCGCGCCGCGCTGCAGCAGGCGATGAACATAATTCGAACCGATGAAACCGGCGCCACCGGTGACTAGGTAATTAAGAGCCATCATTTCTCCTTGTCAAACTTAAAAACTCAAACACGAAACATGTTCCTCTCAACGCTCATGGAGAATCTATGAGTTGACATTTTTAACGCGAAGCACGCAAAGTTCGCTAAGTTTTTTTCTTTGCGGTCTTAGCGGGCTTCGCGGTTCGTTCTTTCAACATCCCGAACAAGAAGCCTCCGCCCGCATGCCTCACTCACTCTTGTTCCTAAATGCAGTCAACTGCCGATAAATTCCAGAAAGAGACTGCCCATCACGGATCAGTGCATACCCGCCCAACACAATGGCGGTCAGATAGTTGATGAGATGGCTGGTCAAAGCCACAGCGAGGGAAGTAGGTCCATCGTGGGAAAGCAGGGTCAAGGCCCCAGCCATGGCGCCTTCATAGGTTCCCACCGCACCGGGCAATGAAGGCACGGCATTGCCAAAGGCGCCCGCACCGAGGCCAAACATGGCCCAGATCGGCTGCACCTGAGGAAAGAAGGCGCGGGCCAGCAAGTAAAAAGTGACGAGCGACATGCCCCAATTCAACAGCATCCAAAATATAAAGCGGGCGAAAAGCCAACCGTCGGTCAAGACGCTGAGACCGGTCAGGAACGATTCGAGGATACTGCCGCCAAAGCGCTGAACCGAGGGCCAACGAGCACTGATCTTATGGAAGGTATCCAGCGCCCATTGATCGTTGCGGGCCAGGATGTACATAAAAAACAAACCCGCAACAACCACAACGCCGAGAACGATCGCAATACGATCGGCACCCTGCACGCCAACCACAAACGGCAAGGAACTCAGAAAGAGGGCGGCCGTGATGGCCAAATCCACCGAGCGCTCGATCACAATGGTCGGCAAGATTTCCACAAATTTCAAATCTGTCTTGAGGCTGAGTATATAGGCGCGCCCGAGTTCGCCAAGACGAAACGGCAAAATGGCATTGAGCAAATAACCCACATTCAAGCTATGGAACACTTCCCAATACGGAGCGCGCTCACGCAGCAAGGTACGCCAGACAAGAGCACGTACATATAACCAACCGAAGGCCAAACCCACTGCAACGATAATGATGCGATAATCCGCCGCGCGCAGGGCGGCGAACATTTTAGGGAGGTCCACAAAATATAAAATGGCGGCAATCAGCAAAATGCTAATGAGCGCGCCGGGAAGCCAGCGTTTTACTTCCTTCATAATTCTTCACCGGAGAGACACGCACACACAGAGATTTCATTTCGACCCTGCGTCACTGCGACTCCCCGGAACCTTCACTCCTCTTCCAATTTAAGCACAGCCATGAAGGCCTCCTGGGGGATCTCGACGTTCCCAACCATCTTGAGGCGCTTCTTGCCGCGCTTTTGTTTCTCCAAAAGTTTCTTTTTGCGGCTGATATCGCCGCCATAACATTTGGCCAGCACATCCTTGCGGGTGGCCTTGACGTTGGCACGGCTGATGACGCGCCCGCCGGCCGCGGCCTGAATGGCAACATCGAACAACTGGCGCGGGATGATCTCCTTGAGCTTGGTGATCATGCGCTGACCTTTGTAGTACGCGTCCTTCTTATGGACGATGGCCGCCAGGGCGTCCACCGCTTCGCCATTGACGAGGATCTCGAGCTTCTGCAATTCATCGGGACGATATTCCAGAAAGTTGATAATCCAACGAAGCATAACCTTTGGTTCGTGATTTCAATTCATCGAAGAAGTCCACGATGATTTCGGAGAGCGGGATTTCAAAATTGAGTTGAACACGATGCGGCGCGGGATATTCCTGGGACTCTTATAGATCCCGCGCCGCTTTGTGACCAAATCCATAATCGGACCGTAATAATCTGTCGGTGTGATGATCTCAATCGTCATCCAGGGTTCACGGATCTCGACAATCTGCGATTCGTCCGCGGGCAGATCGGCGGGCGAGTCGACCGTGATGACCTGGTCGCCGATCATCAAGACTTCATATTCCACAGACGGAGCCGTAAAAAGCACATCGAGCAGGTACTCACGCTCGATGCGCTCCTGAATGATCTCCATATGGAAGAGGCCGAGGAAGCCGGCGCGAAAACCAAAGCCCAAGGCCTGGGAGGTCTCAGGCTGGAAGGTCAAAGAAGCATCGTTGAGCTGCAGTTTATCGAGCGACTCACGCAGTTCAGGATAATCATCGGCTTCGACGGGGTAGATACCGGCGAAGACCATGGGCTTGGGATGGCGATAACCCGGAAGAGGCCCGGCAGCGGGATGAGCAGTAAGCGTCATGGTATCGCCGACACGGCAATCGTGAATAGTCTTGAGTCCGGTGGCGATATAACCGACTTCGCCGGCGGTCAAGCTTTGCACGGGGGTCATGACCGGGGCAAAGATGCCAATCTCGACCGGCTTCATATCCGCCTGGGTGGCGAACATGTGCAGGGTATCCGTAGGTTTGATGGCGCCCTCGATCACGCGGATATAGGCGATGACGCCCTTGTACGAATCGTAGTGCGAATCAAAAACAAGGGCACGCAGAGGCTTATCCGATTCGTCTTTAGGCGGGGGCACGCGGGCCACAACGGATTCCAGCACCTGTTCCACATTCAAGCCATCCTTGGCGGAAATGCGAATCACGTCATCGGCGTTCACACCCAGCAGCGAGGCGATATCCTCGGCAACTTCGGCGGGGTGGGCGGAGGGCAAATCAATTTTGTTGATGACAGGAATGACGACGAGATCGGCTTCCAGGGCCTGATAAAGATTGGCGAGCGTCTGGGCTTCGATGCCCTGGGTGGCATCCACGACCAGGACGGCGCCTTCACAGGCCTTGAGGGCGCGGCTGACTTCGTAACTGAAATCCACATGACCGGGCGTATCAATCAGGTTGAGTTCATAGGCATCCCCGTCTTTGGAGACATAATTCATGCGCACGGCGGAGGCTTTGATGGTGACGCCCTTTTCGCGTTCGAGGTCCATCGAATCCAGGATCTGTTCGGTGGTATCACGGTCGGAGACGGTGCCGGTTAGATGCAGCAAGCGGTCGGCCAGGGTGGATTTGCCGTGGTCGACATGGGCGATGATGCAGAAATTGCGAATATGTGTGGTCATGGAAGCGCGGAAAGTATAACCGATTTGTATGGTTGGAAGGTTGAAAATTGGGAGGCTCTCTAGGAGTTGCCGTGATTCTGCACACGGATTGGACGGATTTCACGGAATTGCACGGAGAAAGCATTAAAAAATCCGTGTTTATCCGTGTAATCCGTGTACAAAATGTTTTAATCACGGCGATTCCCAATGAGCCAATTGGGAATTGTTATTCGTTATTCGGGAATCGGGAATGGTGGTTGATATACTCAACACGGGCATAGATTGCGTTTTGCTCAACAGGAGGATTCAGTGAGAACTTCGTAGTTGCGACTTCGCGGAGCACCCTGTGGGTTAGTCGCTCTCTTTGCGCCAGCCTGAAGGGCTTCCGCGTAGCGTACTGAGCAGGCGGCTTCGCGGAACACCCTGTGGGTTAGCCCCGCGCAACAAGTGGCAAAAAACCGCAGTTTATGACCACGCTCAGTATAGCTGATGGTCTCGATACGCTGCGCTACTCGACCACCAGTTCAGGGCGATGGTAAGTTACATTCCGATCTGGGCGAGGAGCTGGCGATAATCTTCGGCGTTGGAAGGATTCATCGAGAGGATCTGATTAATCACCTCGGCGGCCTCCTTCTTTTTGCCGGCGGTCAGCAGGATTTCGCCAAGTTCATCGAGTTGAGAAATGGCTTCGTCGGTGCGCCCAAGCCGGTGAAACTGTTCGGCGAGTTTCAGGCGAAAGACCGGCAAATCCTGATGTTCCTTGATCAATTCCCCGAGGAAAGGCAGGACATCCTCGGCCTTTGAGTTCGAATCCAAATAGGCGATAAAGCCCTCGAGTTCCGCCATGGCCTGAGGCTGCTGGCCCAGGCGCATGTAAAGCTCGATCAACTGCCGGCGCGCACCCTGATCGTCCGGGCGCAGGGTGCGGATCTGTTCGAAGACACGCACGGCCTGTTTCAAGTCGAGGTGCTGCATGTCAATATCGGCCATACGCTGGAGGATGTGAACACTCCACTTACGATCGGCGTTGGACTGCTGGATGAGGTGCAGGGCGGTGGTATAGGTCTTGCGGGCCATAGCCAACTCGGCAAGGCGATAATAGATTTCGGCCAATTCAAGATATTCATTGACGGCCTCATCCACCTGACCACGCGCGATCAACTGATCAATGAGACGCGTGCGGGCCGACAAATCCATCGGCGCAATCTGAATGACACGGCGCAGGAGTTTGGTGGCCTGGACGACTTCGCCGCGCACACTGTAGGCATGCGCGACCACCGAAAACTTGGCAATCGCATCCTGGGAGCGGCCATCCTGAATCAACAGTTCGCCGATCAAGGTATGCAGAGGCAAATAGGTGGGCGCATGTTGAAGGGCATCATAGGCTTCATCCATGGCGGCGCGCAGGCTGCCCATGCGCACCAACTGGTGAATGCGGTTGATGGATTCCACCACGCCGCTGGACTGCGCCTGCAAGATCACCTCGGCCATCGGAACCGGCGTGCTGCCCTCCTGCGTTTTGCGCATCTGTTCACGCGTCCTGTGAATCTGGTCGCGCCAATCGACGCGCATCAACATTTTGGTGACGTTCTCACACAAGCGGCGGTTGGCCATATCGTCGTTTTGATTCTTCTGAGATTCCAGCAGCGGCTCATATAGCTGACTCAGCGCATCGGATTCCTCGGCGGAGACCATCATCAGATCGGCCAGCTTCAAAGCCTCCAAATATTCGGAGGCCGCCTCCCTGACATCGCCCTTCTTGAACAGAATATCGCCCATCAACAAGCGGGAGCCGAGGGCGTAATCATTGTGTTTGACCGAACGCGTCAAATGCCGGACCGCGCTTTCCAAACGGTCGCTCCGGGCGCGCAGGTAGCCAAGATTGAAATACAAGGCAGGATGCGTGAAGCCCGCCTCCAGGGCATGTTCCAACTCCTCGGCGGCCAGGCTATCCTGTTTTTTGGTCTGGGCATCAATGGCCTGACCCAAATGTAAAACGACCTTCGTTTGTTCGGACTGCTGAAGGGAGAGCTGACCGGTGCCTTTCATAATGGCAGAAAGGCCGCGGCGGGCCTGCGCAGAGGAGCTTTCGTCCGTGTAATCGAAGAGAACCTCCGCCAGCTTGGTCAAGGACTTTTGCCGCGCCTCCGCCACCGGGTCCATCCCGGAAGCGTCATGCTGTCGAGGCTGGGTCATTTCCAGTTTGACCTTGGCCATGATAATTGGCCCTGTCGCGCCCCTGGGCCGGATCGGTTTGGGAAGAAGCTGACCCGATTTGAAAAGCATCTGAGCCTGGCGGGCCTCAGGGCTTTCCGGCATCAACTGAAGACATTTCACCACCAACTCCTGCGCCTTTTCGGCATTGCTCGAACGCTGGAGTATGCTGGCAAGCGCCAGATATTCGGGAACGGCCTGCTGCAGACGGCCAAGCCGTTCATAAACCACTGCCAGCCGGGAATGTGCGAAGAGGTGGTCGGGCTGGAGGGTGGTGACACGCACCCAGTTCTCGAGGGCCTTATCCACCTCGTGTTGATTGAAAAACCGTTCGGCGGCCTTCATGGATAAACCCACCGCAGCTTCCAAATCGCCGAGGCGCTCTGAAATCTGGGCGGCTTTCTCGAAAGGCACCGGGTCGTCGGGCGAAAGCTGGGTGACGCGTTGATAGGTCTGGAAGGCTTCATCAAACTCGCCCAGTTGATACAAAGCCAGTCCCAGGCTGTTAAGGGCTTTGGGCTGGTCGGGGATTTCGAGCAGGGCTTTGCGATAGGCCGTGGCGGCCTTTTTCCAATCCTGATCCCACGCCGCGGAATGGCCCTCGTTCATTGCTTTTTGAAAGACATCGTCTCGTCCGGGCATGGGTCTATTTTACCGCACTCGATATTCGATAGTTGATATTCGATATTCGAGAATGGAAAATGGGGAATGGTTGATGGATCATGGTTAATGGAGGAGGAAGTGAACCATAGGCAAAACGCAAACACGCAAAACGCAACCCTCAGAGAACGAGGGTAAGCGAACGCAAAGGGGCACACCATGGTGTGTCCCTACTGCTTCAATCCTGAACGGCAAAGCGTGATATAATAACCGAAAGTTTCGGTCATATAACCGAAAACTTCGGTCGTTATATATTTGTCATTGGATCAGATTATGCTCGCGCCTCTGCTTGGATCAAAAGGTTCCGAAAATGTATTAATCTTCATAACCGCCCGCGGTGAGGGTTATGCAAGAGAGCTGTCCCAGTTCTTTAGCATGGATATTTCCACCGTTCAAAACCAGCTGGACAAATTAGAACTTGGCGGCATCCTGGTAAGTCACACCAAGGGGCGGACGCGTATATACACTTTCAACCCAAGATACCCATTTTTGAAAGAGTTGAAACAATTATTGGAAAAAGCACTTTCCTTTTATCCCGAAGAAGAACGGGAGAAACTCGTCATGAACAGACGCAGGCCCCGGCGCCGAGGCAAGGTTTTATGAAAAGCATAAGCAAAATGACCCAGGCGGAACTTGCAGCATACGTCCAATCGCATTTGCGAAAAAAGGGGATTACAGTGGTTCTATCCGGCGGTGCGTGTGTATCCATCTATACTGCCAACAAATATGTGTCGGCTGACATAGACTTGATAGAAGTTTATTCCGTGGATCGAAACAAACTAAAAACAGCCATGGAAGAGATTGGCTTTCATGAAAAAAGCCGGTATTTCGTTCATCCGGACACAAAACACATTGTCGAGTTTCAAGCCGATCCCCTTTCCGTAGGTGAGGAATCGATCACGAAGGTCAGGGAGATAAAGTTCACAACCGGGATCTTACGAGTCATATTGCCCACAGACTGTGTCAAAGACCGGTTGGCCGGTTATTATTTCTGGAATGACCAGCAATCCCTGGTTCAAGCCGTATTAGTCGCCACCCACAATCGAATTAATCTCGCCGATATCAAGAGATGGTCACAAGCATCGGGAAACA
>PMLN01000386.1:757-11395 GCA_003158885.1 Anaerolineae bacterium | reverse complement strand
AGGGTTGTGAATTGTGCATCAGCGCTTGTCCGCCCGAGGTGATGGAATTGGATATGTCGCGCCTGACGCCGACCGGTTATCACCCCGCACACACGTTCAAGGACGGCTGCACGGGATGTGCCATTTGTGCGCTGGTCTGTCCGGATGCGGCGATCACCGTCTACCGCGAAATCAAAAAGGCTGTGGCTGTAACAGCATAAAATCCACGAAGAACACGAAGCCGCACGAAGAAAAGTTTCGTGCGTTTCGCGTTCAGGCGCGGATAAAAATGGAGAAATGTATGACACGTGAATTATGGGAAGGCAACCAAGCCATCGCAGAAGCCGCCGTTCGCGCGGGGCTGGAAGCGTACTTCGGATACCCGATCACACCCCAAACCGAAATTCTGGAATACCTCTCGCGCCGGATGCCCGAACTCGGACGCGCCTTCGTTCAAGCGGAAAGCGAACTCGGCGCGATCAACATGGTTTACGGCGCGGCCTGCGCGGGTGTGCGCGTGATGTCCACCTCCTCCAGCCCGGGCGTGAGCCTGATGATGGAAGGCATATCGTATATCGCGGGAACGGAAATCCCCATGGTACTGGTCAACGTCATGCGCGGCGGACCGGGACTCGGCAATATCGCCCCGTCACAGGGAGATTACAACCAGGCTGTGCATGGCGGCGGGCACGGCGATTATCCACGCATTGTGCTGGCTCCGGCTTCGGTCCAGGAAGCGGTCGACCTGACCATGCTTTCCTTCGACCTCGCTGAAAAATACCGCATGGTCACCATGATCATTGCCGATGGCTGCATCGGACAAATGATGGAGCCAATCCAGTTTCCCGAGATGAAGCCTGTGGTCCGCAAGGATTGGGATTGGGCAACCAATGGAAAAATGGGAAAACGTGAACGCCGCCTGCTTACTTCAATTTATCTCGATCCATACGAGGAAGAGAAGACCAACCTGCGCCTGCTGGAACGCTGGAAACAAATCCAGGCCAATGAAGTGCGCTATAAAGAATATTTCATGGAGGATGCCGAGTATGTAGTGATCGGGTTCGGAACAGCCGGGCGCGTTTCACTCTCCGCGGTGCGGGCCGCACGCCAGGAGGGAATCAAGGTCGGGTTGTTAAGACCGGTGACGGTAAGCCCGTTCCCATCGGGTGCCATCGAAGACTTGGCCAAGCGTGTGAGCGGCATGCTGGTCGTCGAGATGAATTCGGGCCAAATGCTGGAGGATGTCCGCCTAGCCGTCAAAGGCCGCGTGCCGGTTGAATTCTATGGGCGCATGGGCGGCGTGGTGCCGTTCCCTGATGAGGTGCTCGGCGAAATTCACCGAATGGCATCCGGCAAAATTACCGCCGATATCAACCCGCGCGATGCGTGGTACGAGAGAATGGTTGCGATGAAATAACGGAATGCGAAGTCTAGTCCCCTTCGGGGATGCTACGCGAAGACTTCGCACCCCGCTTCATGAGGAAAATATGGTACCAACTCCAAATAACCTGGTTTACGAACGACCTGAAGGCTTTACCGATGCCCCGACCCACTATTGCCCCGGTTGTACCCACGGCATCGCGCACCGGCTTGTGGCGGAAGTGTTGGAAGAAATGGGCGTGTTGGATAAGACCATCGGCGTGGCGCCTGTGGGCTGTGCGGTATTTGCCTACAACTATTTCGACACCGACTTCGTTGAAGCGCCGCATGGACGCGCCCCGGCCATGGCGACCGGCATCAAACGCGTGTTACCCGACCGGGTGGTCTTCACCTATCAAGGCGACGGCGATCTGGCTTCGATCGGCATGGGAGAGATCGTGCACGCGGCGGCACGCGGAGAAAACATCACGGTGATCTTCATCAACAACGCCAACTTCGGCATGACCGGCGGGCAAATGGCTCCCACCACCCTGCCGGGCATGAAGACGACTTCATCCCCCAACGGCCGCGATGTGGAAACCCAAGGTTATCCGATCCGCACATCCGAATTGCTGGCAACCCTGGACGGTGCAGGATATGTGGTGCGGCGGTCGTTACACGATCCAAAGAACATCCGCATGGCGAAGAAGGCCATTCGCCTGGCGTTTGAAACGCAGGTGCGCGGGCTTGGCTTCTCGATGGTCGAGCTGCTTTCCACCTGCCCGACCAACTGGAATCTGACGCCGGTCGAATCGCTTAAGTTCGTGGGAGATAAAATGGCTGCCTATTTCCCGCTGGGCGATTACAAGATCAGTTCGGGTGTGGCACAGATAAAAGTTTAGTGGAATTCGGGAATCGAAAATCGGGAGCCGTAAAGAACGCGAGCTAACTCCCAAATAACGAATGACGATTCCCGACTCCCAAAGGAGCGAAGCGACTTATGCAAAAAGAAATCATCATCGCGGGTTTTGGTGGACAAGGCGTGCTGTTTGGCGGTCAAGTTTTAACCTTTGCCGCCATGGACGCTGGGAAAGAAGTGACCTGGATCCCGTCTTACGGTCCGGAAATGCGCGGCGGAACGGCCAACTGCACCATTGTAATTGCAGATGACGAAATTGGTTCACCCCTGGTAAAGAATCCGCCGCTGGCAATCGCCCTCAACCTCCCGTCATTCGACAAGTACGAAGATGAGCTTCAAACGGGCGGGACGCTGGTGGTGAATAAATCCATGGTAGACCGCGGACCGAAGCGCAGCGACATCAAAGTGATCTTTGTGCCGTGCAATGAGATCGCGGAAGAAATCGGCGACCGCAAGTTATTGAACATGGTGGCAATCGGCGCGCTGTTGTCGGTTTTGCCGGAATTGACTTTGAAGGATGTGGAAACCGCACTCGAAGCCCACATGCCTGAACGGCACAAGAATCTACTGCCGAAAAACATCGAAGCGTTGAAGCGCGGATATGAAGCGGCGAAAGTTCAGTAAGAAGTGAATGGTGAATAGTAAGCAGTGAATAGTCATCATGTATGGTTACACCACCAAGCATGAAAATGTGCTATAAGGACAATCATCGGCTGGCATAGAGGTCGTTTTTACAATGGTGCACCGAGCTCGCGGAATAGTCGGACCCGGATACCTGGAGGCACCGCCAATTGTCGCTCCGTGAAGGAAGCACGTAAATTAGATTCTAAGCGCCTTAATCGGCAGTGGCACTGTGGAAAGTGCCTGCAAGCAGATTGTGACTCAGCGCCTCAAAAAACCCGGAGCTCAGTGGAATGTGGACGGTGCTGTGCAGGCCGCCAAAGCACGCGCCGCTTGGCTGTCGGGTGCTTGGGAAAACCTTTGTGCTCTGCGTACCGCACTCCCATTGGCTATTTGACAACCTTTGCGTGCACACCGATTGTTTCTTTGATTGACGCTTTTACAAAATAAGGTATAATTTTCCTCGTTAATCTAAACATTAGTACTGATTTCAAACTAAACTTCAAGGATAACGTAAATGCCTGATCTTTTGTTGGATGTGCAAGGGCTTGAGACAACATTCAAGACTCCGGATGGAGTGGTTCATGCTGTGAATGGTGTTTCCTTTGGATTGAAGGAAGGGGAAACGTTGGGCGTAGTGGGAGAAAGCGGTTGCGGGAAAACTGTCACGATGATGTCGGTTTTGCGCTTGATCCAGTCACCGCCTGGAAAAATAGTCGCGGGGAAAGCATTCTTCTTCGGGCAAGATCTACTTCAAATATCAAATGAAGACATCCGTCATGTACGCGGCGCACAGATCAGCATGATCTTCCAGGACCCGATGACATCGCTCAACCCGGTGTTGACGATCGGCTACCAGATGGAAGAGCCGCTCATACTACACATTGGCATGAGCCAGAAGCAAGCTCGCACACGCGCAGCCGAATTGCTGGGTATGGTAGGGCTTCCCAATGCAAAAGAGCGTTTGAATGATTATCCCCATCAATTCTCCGGCGGTATGCGTCAGCGCGTAATGATCGCCATGGCGCTCTCATGCTCGCCGCAGATTTTGATCGCGGATGAGCCTACGACCGCGCTGGATGTGACCATTCAGGCACAAATAACGGATCTTGTTAAACGCTTGCGCGATGAGTTAGGCATGGCGATCATCTGGATCACGCATGATCTGGGCATAGTGGCCGGCTTGGCTCAACGCGTTATCGTGATGTATGGCGGTTATATCATCGAGGAAGCCCCGGTGCGCGAACTTTATGCTAATCCGCGGCATCCATATACGCTTGGCCTGCTGGGCAGTTTGCCGCGCGTGGATGAAAAAGAACACACTCGTTTGTTTTCAATCGAAGGCCAGCCTCCAGTTTTATACCAGAAACCGGAAGTGTGTCCTTTTGCCCCGCGTTGCAAGTGGGCGATTGAACATTGTTGGAAGGAAAATCCCATGCTTGAATCTGTAGCTCCCGAGCACCGCATCGCATGCTGGGTTGACACTAAAACTGGGCGAGCCCTCTAATGGCAGATGAAAATAACGTCCTGCTGCGTGTCGAAAATCTGGTAATGCATTTTCCAATTTACCGCGGCGTTATCGGCCGCCAGGTGGGTGCTGTCCATGCGGTGGATGGGGTTAGTTTTACGGTCAAGCGCGGTGAGACTTTGGGCTTGGTGGGCGAGTCCGGTTGTGGCAAGACTACAACCGGTCGTACGATCTTACGACTTTATAAGCCCACAGCTGGCAATATCGTTTTTGATGGCGTTGATCTGGTCAAGCTTAAGGGGGAAGAAATGCGGCAAATGCGCCGCAAATTACAGATGATCTTTCAGGATCCTTATGCCAGCCTCAATCCGCGTATGACCATCAGCGACATCATTGGCGAGCCATTGATAGTTTACAATGTGGCCAACGCCAAAGAGATTCAGGAACGCGTTGAACATTTGCTTGAGATCGTTAAGTTGAATCCGGCCTTTGCCAACCGCTATCCTCACGAGTTCTCCGGCGGACAGCGCCAGCGGATCGGAGTGGCGCGTGCCCTGGCTTTACAGCCATCTTTTATTGTTTGCGATGAGCCGATTTCAGCTCTGGATGTTTCTATCCAGGCGCAGGTCATCAATTTGCTGGAGGATTTGCAAAAACAATTCAACCTGACTTATCTGTTTATTGCTCATGATTTGTCGGTGGTGCGTCATATCAGCGACCGCGTGGCGGTAATGTATCTGGGTGTTATCGCTGAGATGGCATCCCGTGATGAAGTATATAAATCGCCTCTGCATCCTTATACTCAGGCTTTGCTGTCCGCGGTTCCTATTCCAGACCCGGTCGAGGATGCCAAACGCAAACGGACAATCCTGGAAGGCGATGTGCCTTCACCGGTGAATCCGCCTTCAGGTTGCCATTTTCGAACGCGTTGCCCAATCGCGAAACAAATCTGCTCGGAGCAAAAGCCTGAGTTCCGTGAGTTGAGGCCAGACCATTTCGTGGCCTGTCACTTTGCTGACCAATTTGTAAATTGATAAAGGAGGTGATCGCCGCAAACATACATAAATCACTGTTCCATCCTATGTGTCGATGTGTACTCAAAAAATTCTTTACTAGAATGTGAGGAGAAGAACCATGCGTAAGATTTTCGCTATATCAAGTTTGTTAATTGTCATGAGCATGCTGCTCTCTGCCTGCGGTGCCGCGGCGACAACCGCCCCGGCGACAACCGCCCCGGCGACAACTGCCCCGGCGGCAACTGTTGCTCCGGTGGCGACCGCTGCCCCCACCTCTGCGCCGAATCCATATGTTGGCTCCGGCAAACTGGATGGCAATGGAATTCCCCCGGATTTCTTTGCAGATATCAATGTTCGTAAGGGCTTCAGCTATGCCTTCGACTGGGAGACTTACATCAACGATGTTTACAAAGGTGAAGCAGTACAGTCACTGGAGATCCCGCTCCCGGGCATGCCCGGCTACGATCCCAATGCGCCGCACTATGGCTTGGATCTTGACAAAGCCACAGCTGCCTTCAAGGCTTCTACACTTAAGTCTCCGGACGGCAAATCCTTGTGGGACGTTGGCTTCCGTCTGCAGATGCTTTATAACCAGGGCAACCTGAACCGCCAGACCGTGGCTGAAATTCTGGCTGCCAACCTGGCCACGATCAACCCGAAGTTCCAGGTCGAAATCCTCGGTCTGCCCTGGCCAGCTTACCTGGCCGCCCAGCGCGCCCATCAAATCCCGATCATGACCGGCGGTTGGCAGGAGGATATTCACGACCCGAATGACTGGTACCAGCCCTATACGGTCGGTGCCTATGGCGGCCGCCAAGGCTTGCCCAAGGATCTGATAGCCCAGATGACCCCCCTGCTGAATCAGGGTGCGGCCCTGACTGACCCGGATGCACGCACTGCGGTCTATAAGCAGCTCAACCAGCTCTACTACGACCAGGCAGTCGGTGCCCCGATTGTGTTGCAAACCGCACATGGATTCCAGCAGAACTGGGTGAATGGCGTAATTCGCAACCCGGAATTCCCCGGAATCTACTACTATCCGATCACCAAGACGGGCAGCAAGGACGATACCACATTCACATATGCCACCATCGGCGATGCCCTGACGATGGATCCGGCCTATGCGTACGATACCTCTAGCGGCGAGATCATCCAGAACGTCTATGAGACCCTCGTCTTCTACGATGGCGAGCAGCCCGCTAAGTTCGTCCCGATGCTGGCCGATAAATGGGATGTTTCTGCAGATGGCAAGACCTATACCTTCCACCTGCACCCGGGCGTCAAATTCGCCAACGGCGATCCAATGACTGCCTCGGATGTGGCGTACTCCTTCGAGCGCGGCCTCCTGCAGGGTGGCACCGACTCCCCGCAGTGGTTGATGACCGAAGCTTTCCTGGGCTCCTCCGTGAACGATCCCGCCGAAGTGGTCGATCCCACTGGCGCTTTGGATGACAACCAGGCCGACTTGTTGAAAGCCGATCCGGCCAAGCTGACTGCCGCCTGCCAGCAGGCAATGAACGCCTTTAAGGTTGTTGACGATAACACCATCCAAATGACGCTGGCGCAGCCGTGGGGTCCTTTCCTGCCTACCATCGCCCAGACTTGGGGCGCTATAACTGATCAAAAATGGGATATAGCTAACAAAACCTGGGATGGCTCCTGCGATGACTGGGCGAAGTACTATGGCGTGTCAAACGATACCGATCCGCTCACCAAGATTATGAACGGCACCGGCCCCTTCGTGCTGGATCACTGGACTGCTGGACAGGAGATCGTCCTGACCGCCAATCCCACCTATTGGGGTGGACAGGCGAACAAGCAACCCACACTGAAGCGTGTCGTCGTTCAGGTCATCCCCGAGTGGAGCACCCGCTTTGCTGAACTGCAGACTGGTGACGCAGATATGGTGGATGTCCCAACTGCAAACCGCTCTCAGGCCGATGCATTGGTCAGCCAGATGCATGTTTACGACGATACAAGCGCGACATATGGTCCCGCTCAACAGGTTTGCGGTATTGACTCATCCAAGTTGGGCCTGGATAGATTCACAGTGTGTCCCGCTGGTGCGAAGGGAAAAGGTTCGTTGGCCCTCTACTACGGCCAGCCACAGCTCGTAATGGATGTGATCCTCTATAACTTCGATATCCATTAGTTCGACTTAGCCTGTTATGTTCTGTACGGGGGCCTGGGAACAGGCCCTCGTACCCTCCAGGCCGTTTTGTCTTGCGCAGTGGGTTGAAATGAAATCATTTTAACCCACTCCGAAGGATAAATCTTTCTTTTCTTTTTTAATGAGGTAACCAATGGGCACCTACATCATCCGACGCCTACTACTCGTACCGCTCTTATTGTTTGGGGTGACTGTATTGATTTTTGCCATGTTGCAATTCCTTAGCCCGGTGGAGCGCTCGGCCCTGTATGTGCGGGATATTCCCAAGAANNGTCCAGTACTGGCGCTGGCTGGTCGGTCAGATCGATCCGGCCACTGGCAAGAGGACGGGCGGGATTATCTTCGGGGATTTTGGCTACTCCCGCACGGCCTCCGAGTCGGTCGTCAACTTGATCAAAGATCGCTTCCCCAATACGCTTGATCTGACGCTATGGGCGGTTGCCCCAGTGCTCCTGGTTGGGATCTGGCTGGGGGTGCAGGCGGCGGTCCACCAGAATGGCTGGATCGATCAGGCCGCCCGAATTTTCAGCATTGTGGGTACTTCCTTCCCGACCTTCGTGTTCGGCCTGCTGGTGCTGATGCTCTTCTACGTTAATCTTCACTGGTTTCCGCCCGGCCGGGTTTCGGACTGGGCGAGTATCGTAATTTTATCCAAAAGTTTTCATCACTATACCAGCCTGCTGACCTTTGATTCCCTGCTGAACGGGCGTTTTGACGTCTTCCTGGACGTCATGCGCCACATGATCCTGCCGATCCTGACCCTCTCATATATCAGTTGGGCGGTTTTCGTACGCGTGACGCGTTCCTCCATGCTCGAAACCCTGCGTATGGAGTACGTTACTACGGCGCGCGCCAAAGGACTGCGTGAACGGGATGTCATCAATAAACATGCCCGCCCGAATGCCATGATCCCGGTCATTACCCTGGCCGGGTTCCAGATCATCGGCTTGCTGGGCGGCGTGGTCATTACCGAGACGGTCTTCAACTATCCGGGCATCGGCGCGGCGGCTGCCAGCGCCGCTGAACAGCTCGACGTTGTCACAGTGTTGGGGTTTGCGCTCTTCGATGGCCTGATTTTGATCGTGTCCAACCTGGTGGTGGATGTGATGTATGCATATATTGATCCCCGTGTGCGCCTGTCTTAAAAATAGGAATTGAGGTTGCCATGACTACTGCCGCTGGAAGTAATAATGTTTTGAACGAAGCGCTGCCTTTACGCGAGATCGGCTGGTTTGAGCGTTGGCTAGGCCCTGAGAATTATCGGATCGTGACTGGCCTGCTCAAGACGCCGGCCTCCATCCTGGGATTTATTTTGATCGCCCTGTTCATCATCATTGCCCTGGCTGCCCCGTATATTATTCCGCCAGTCAGGGCTAATGCTGATCCTTACACAATCCCGCGCGATGGCTACAGTTCTGAACCCCGCCCGATGATGTCGGCATGGGAGCGGAATGCACCTCCATTGCCCTTCTGGTGGAAGCCCATCATGCATACGGACCATTGGGTGCATATCTTGGGAACTTCCCAGGGCCAGTACGACATTTTCTATGGCATCGTCTGGGGCACACGCACTGCCTTTAAGACCGGCCTGATCGTGGTCATTGCCACCTTCCTGATCGGCGTGATCATAGGTTCGATCTCGGCCTACTATGGCGGGGCGGTGGACAACATCATCATGCGCTTCGTGGATGTCTTTCTGACCCTGCCCTTCATCATGGCAGCGCTGATTCTGGCGGCCATTCTCACGCCTGTCATTGGGCAGTCCCTCTGGCCGGCCGTGATTGCCCTGATTTCCTTCGGCTGGATGGAATATTCGCGTATTATTCGCGGGGACATCCTTTCCATTAAGGAACGCGACTATGTCATGGCCGCGCGCGTCATCGGCGCCAAGGATGGCCGCATTCTTTTCCGGCATATCCTGCCCAACGCCATTTTTCCGACCTTGGTGCTTGCTTCCCTGGCGATTGGGGATGTGGTGCTCAGTTTTGCCGCGTTGAGCTTCCTGGGCATTGGTACTGCGGTGGGCTATGCCGACTGGGGCCAGGTGTTAAGCTTTGCCCGCAACTGGATCAGCAGCCTGACCACGTACTGGTATATCATTATCTGGCCCGGATTAACGTTGGTTCTATTTGTTCTCGGGTGGAATCTGGTCGGGGATGCATTGCGCGATGTGCTTGATCCTCGAATGCGCGGGAAAACTTAATCAACTGTTCCGTGCGCCTGACTACCCAGTCATTGCTAAAGATCTTCCTGTTCCCTCTTGGAGTTGCGTTGTTCCTGGCGACGTTCTGGTTCCAAGGGTGAATAACTTTATCTGCATCCTCGACGGATGTAATCACACCCACGCCGGATCGGTTGGCTAAACCGACCTTGCCGGCTGGGCCTTCTCAAGCGGATTGTGGCGCGCAAGTATTCTGGTTATATTGCATGCCCTTTCATGGAGATAAGGGACAGAGCTTGACTGGTGAGTTCCGTATGATCTATCCACCTGACCATCAGGATTGCTGGAAGTCAGGTTGCCATGGAAATCGGCCTTATCCAAATGGTTGGACTCTTCCAACCATCGTCCCGTGTTCNNAATCGGTGATGGAGCTCTAAATAATTTTCCAAATGTTGCTGCTCTGCATGGCTTTATCAGTGCGGACATGCCCTTTCAATCCCCGGGTATTTTGAGCGATACACTTTCTTGGCAATTGACCGCTTTTCTCCTTCGCCAGAACGGACTTTGGGATGGTCAGAGTGAAGTCAACGCCTCGAACGCGGCGCAGATCGTTGTTTTTCAAAGTGCAATGCCTGTTCCCAGCGCGACCCCGTTTCCAACCCCGCAAGTCTCTTCTCCGATTCCGGAAAGCCAAAGCGGGTATTCCATCTCGTTGGTTTTCATTGTCATTGGGTTGGCTATTCTTGTTTTGGTTGTGTTAATAATCCTTCATGCTAAAGTACGATAGGAGGCCATATGNNCTATTAGCGGTTTTTTGCCTGCTATCCGCCTGTAATAGTTTGCCTTCCAGTGCAAGTCAAACACCTGTTCCTACAATTGCGCCGCCTCCGATATTCACACCTACTTCATCGCCGCGTGCATTGACGATTTGCCTGGGTCAGGAAC
>PMLN01000386.1:0-743 GCA_003158885.1 Anaerolineae bacterium | reverse complement strand
AACCCGTCGTTTTGCAAAAGCTGCCTGCCATTGCGGATGGCGATGCCGTCATTACCAAAGTCCCGGTTAAGAGTGGGAGCAAGATCGTGGATGCCGGTGGCAGCCTGACGGCGCTGGCTCTGGGGGGGCAGGTTCGCCCGGCTGGCTGTCGTGCCGATGGCTGTGCGGTCACATATTCCGGTTTTGGTTTGCAGATGGATCAGATGACCGTCACCTTTAAATTGCGGACGGATCTAACCTGGTCGGATGGCACACCCCTGACCGCCGATGACTCGGTCTATGGCTATCAGGTCGTTTCCAATGACCCGTCTTCCCCTTTTAAATTTCTTGCCGATCATACTCAATCATACACGGCCACGGATATGACCACCGTTCAATGGACGGGTGTTCCCGGTTTTATTGATCCAACCTACTTTACAGATTTCTTTCCTCCTGCTCCAAAGCATGTCTGGAGTAAGCTCGGAACCTCAGGTTTTTCCCAGGCGGATGTCGTTTCCCGTGTTCCCATGGGTTGGGGCGCATATNNCAGCCAGTTGACTTCGGGCGGATGCGATATCCTTGATCCAAGCATCAACCTCGATTCTCAGGTTGCCCTGCTTGAGCAAATGCAGAACGCACATCAAATCCAGGCCTTCTTCACGCCGGCCTCGACCATCGAATGGCTTGGATTGGGGATTAATCCTGCCGTGTACGATAATGGCCCTCGATTGCTCAAGACACGCCCTGATTTCTTTGCAGATCCT
>PMLN01000393.1 GCA_003158885.1 Anaerolineae bacterium | reverse complement strand
ACGAAGGGTTCGAGACCAGGCGACTGAAGCAATCCACTCATTCTTATGCAGCCCATTCTAAAAATCGATCTTTCCGCCGGTACCTCTGAGACCTATAAAATTCCAGAGCAGTGGGAAAGAAGCTTTCTTGGCGGCGCGTCGCTGGCGGCGCGCTTGCTTTACCCATATCTCACCAAAGAGCTTGATCCCTTTTCGCCCGAAGCGCCTCTGCTGTTTCTCAATGGCCCGCTGACGGGAACATCCGGCCCAACGGTCGGGCGCTTTGTGGTCTGCGGAAAGGGACCTGCCACCGGCTTGTGGGCCGAATCGAATTGCGGCGGTTTCTGGGGGCCTGAACTTCGTTTTGCCGGTTACGATGGTTTATGGTTGACGGGAAAAGCCGAAGAGCCGGTTTATCTTTGGATCGAAGATGGCCGCCTTGAGATCCGCAAAGCGATGCACTTGTGGGGCAAGGATACTTACGAAACCCAGGATTTGGTCAAGCAGGAGATCAATCGTACCGGCGTGCGCGTTGCGGCCATTGGTCCTGCCGCCGAGCATGGGATTCTGTTCGCAGGCATTTATTGCGATCACGGCCGCACCGCCGGGCGCACCGGCTTGGGCGCCGTGATGGCTTCCAAGAATCTCAAAGCGATAGCGGTACGCGGAAAACAAATTTTGCCGCTCGTTCATTCCGGACGCTATGCAGCTCTGCGTTCCGAATCCAACCGGGCACTGAAACAGGATAATGAAGCGCGCGTCATGCACGAATTGGGCACGGCCGGCGCCGCAAATTTCGCTGAGTATCTTGGCGCCATGCCTGCCAAATATTATCATCAGGGCGGATTTGAAGCCGTGGATAAGGTTTCCGGTTCGACGATGGCTGAGACCATTCTTTATGGGCAGAGCGCCTGTCATGCCTGCGTCATTGCCTGTGGACGCGTGGTCAAGCTTGAAGATGGCGCTAAACGCGAAGGCCCCGAATACGAAACGATTGTATCTTTTGGACCGAACTTGTTGATCGATGATTTGGTTGAGATTACCCGCCTCGGTGAAATGTGTGATCGTTACGGCATGGACACCATCAGCGTCGGTAACACCATCGGCCTGGCGTTTTATTTGTTTGAAAAAGGATTGATCACCTTGCAGGATACGGGTGGTCTGGAATTGAAGTGGGGGAATGTGGACGCGGTTCGCCGGTTGGTGAAAATGACCGCCTATCGTGAAGGGCTTGGGAACCTGATCGCGCAGGGTTCGCGCCGCCTGGGAAAATATTTTGGGGCGGAGGAGGAAGCGGTCCAAGTCAACGGACTCGAAGTCGCCTACCATGATCCACGCGGCGTCTCAGGGATGGCCTTGTCGTATGCCACCTCGCCGCGCGGCGCTTGTCACAACCAGTCGGATTACTTTTTTGTGGATTGGGGTCATATTACTCCTGAGATTGGTATTGAATATTTCCCGCGCCAGGCGGAGGCGGAGAAGGCCGCCAATGTGGCTCGTCACCAAAACTGGCGCACTGTATACAACGCCATGGTCATGTGTATCTTCGCCAATGTCGCCCCGCAGATGCAGGCGGACTTGATTAACGCCGCCTGCGGCTACGACTGGACAGTGGAAGAGATGATGAAGGCCGGCGAGCGCGGCTGGAACATGAAGCGCGTTGTCAATAACCGCCTGGGTTTGACCGCCGCGAACGATAAACTCCCCAAGGCTTTGCTCGAACCGCTGCCGACCGGCGGCACAGAAGGCTTTGTGCCCGATATTCAAGCAATGTTACACGCGTACTATGCAGCGCGCGGCTGGGATGAAAAGACCGGTTACCCCACCAAAGAAAAACTTCTCGCGCTGGGTCTCGAGGATGCAGCCAAAGATTTGTGGGGATAGTTTCCGGCAGGTCATTGCTCGGAAAAGAATCACAAACAACCTGCAAGATAACTCTTGCAGGCTATTGAAAATGAAATGGGTTAGGGAAATTTACTTCTTG
Source organism: Anaerolineae bacterium (assembly GCA_003158885.1). Classification (GTDB taxonomy): domain Bacteria; phylum Chloroflexota; class Anaerolineae; order Anaerolineales; family Villigracilaceae; genus Fen-1038. Next base: position 2,980 of record PMLN01000393.1, on the reverse strand, counting down.
CCGTACGCCGCCAGGTACATGGCGTATGTGACCAGCAGGTACGCCAGCGTCCGGATGATGATGAGTTCGATGTTCAGCGCAGTGTCAAGACTGAGCAACTTTGCCAGGTGCGTGAGGCCGAACAGTCCGAAGGCTGTTCCCACGTATAGCGTGACCCGGCTCTTCATGCGCTGGTAGCTGATGATTCCAAAGACAAGAATCACAATACAGAGAACCAGATTTACAAAGGTCAGGGTATCCCAAGTGAATTGCATGGTTTGTCTCCTTCTGTTATCGAGTTGACTGGAACAACACCATTGTATGAGGAAACCCTTTTACGTTCAAGTAGATTAACGGTATGTTTGGTTAGGTTTTTTCAGCGCCGCTTTCACTCAGCCCACGCGGGATCGCTTTCAAACTTCAGGATCATTTCTCGTTTTTTCTTTTCAGGCATCCAGGACATCTGGATGCCATTCAGGGCCAATTGCTTGAGCTCTGTACGCGTGAATCCTTTCTTTTCCGCCAATAACTCATATTCCTCTGCCAATGAATTGCCGAACATCATGGGATCGTCTGTGTTAATGTTCAAAATTACTCCTCGCTCAAAGAACCGCCTTACCGGATGTTCATCATACGATTTCACCACACCCGTCCTTACATTGGATAGGGGACACATCTCGATCGGTATCCGATGCTCCACGATGTAATCCATCAGGTCGTTATCCTCAATTGCTCTAATCCCGTGCCCGATTCTGTCCACTTCCAGATGGCGTATGGCTCCCCAAACGCTTTCCGGCCCTGCGGCCTCACCGGCATGAGCACTGGTGTGAAACCCCATCTGACGGGCCAAGGCAAAAACCTCTTTAAACGGTTCGGGCGGAAAACCATACTCTACACCTCCGATTCCCACACCGATCACCCCCAATTGTTTTACCTCATTGACTTCTTCCAGAGTGATCTTCCCTCTTTCCGGGCCATAATCTCGCACCAGGTCTGCGACCAGTGCAATTTCAATATCCTCGACCCGCTCAAGCCCTTTCCGGATGGCTTCCGTGATCGGCTGTGTCTGTAACCCCTGCTGGCTGAAATCTGGGGGTGAATAGAAAACTTCGGCATAATGGATGGCCTGGCTTGCCAGGTCGCGCGCCGTCATCTCCGCAATATAAGTGAAATCATCGTATTCTCGCAGGAACTGATTTTTCCACATCCAGGTTTCGACAAAGTGTGGAAAGTCCTTATACTCGAATCGCTGCGCGAGTTCCTGCCTGCTCGTCACCTCGCCGCCGTATTTCTGAACAAGTTCCCACAGCGCGTCGAGTGGAATGGCGCCTTCCAGGTGCACGTGTAGTTCCACCTTGGGAAGCCGTTTGAACCACGTGGATTTCAGTTCTTGATTCATAATTTTGGCAAAATGCCTCCCGTTGCTTTCGTGTATTCCCGATACGGCTCGCCAAATTTTTCCAGCATCATCTTTTCTTCCGCGTTCCTGCGAAGCAGATAAAAGGGAATGAATAGGATCAGGCTGGCCGGCCCGGCAATCCAATTCTGGATGAGCAGGATTTGCGCAATCGCCCACACCCATTGGCTCGCATACATGGGATGACGGATATAGCGGTAAATCCCATTTGTGATGAGGGTGTGACCCTCATAGAGTTCGAGCGAAGGCGACCAATTGGCTTTTAAATCCACGTGCGCCCGCCAAAAGATCAGCAGGGAGCAAATGAGGACGATTACACCTGCCCAACCCAGCCACGCAGGCAAGCTGTAATTTGCAAACGTCAGCCAATTGGTGAACGTGTAAATCAGCGGAAGGATTCCCGCCGCAATGGTTAAGAGAACGAGCAGGATGTTTTCAACCTGCGAACCATGCTGTTCCGTTTTGTTTCTTGATCTCGCGCTGATTGCAAATGGGGTGCGGATGATGACTTGCGCGGCTGTCCCTGCCCAAAACACTATTTTGAGCACAAGCATTTTTCCTCTTCGTTCCTTTTCTTTTTACTTCTCACTTCTCACTNNTTCCCTTTTCCCTTTTCCCTTTTCACTTCTCACTTTTTGCTTTTCCCTTCCTTAAGTTCTCCGCCACCCTGAATTTCACAATTTTGCTGACCAATTTCAATGGCAGGGGTTTATCCATGGGAAATTGTATCGTCCCTTTTGTGCTTGCGTACCTGGCCGTTTCTTTCTTAAATGCCTGGACCCCGCTGGGCGTGGGGTAAAACCCGATGTGGTTTTTGTACGCTGCAAAATGCACCAGGTTGCCTTTCAAATAAAACGTCGGGATTTGGTAGCTGATTATTTCGGTGGCCTCCGGCGCCGCGGCCCTGATGGTTGCCCGCAGGTCTTTTAGTTTCTTTTGTACGTCTTCGTGGCAATTCGAAATGTACTTATCAATGGATTTAACTTTATTATGTTCCATAAGTTCTACCTTGGACTGGATGGTGTTGCAAAAGATTTGTGGGGATAAGACTTTGCGTTAGTGGCGGCGGGGGGCGCGGACTCTGCTTTCATCTGGCATAAAATACTACCTTTCAACATTCTGCTTGTGNNCATTACCTTTCAACATTCTGCTTGTGCCACTTCAGTTCCGCCTGCTTCTGCTTTAATGTTTCTTCAAGCGAATTCATTCGTTCACGCCGTTCCTCAATTCCGTTTTTCCAATCCCTTCGCACTTGAGAAAGATTTGGAATAAACAGGCTTTCGACTACTGTCCGTAAGCCATTCGAAGTATATTCGTCGAAGCGGTCATCCATAGTATTTGCCATTGTATGCTTCAACTCCCCAATAGCCACTTCCAATTTGGAGATTTCAGTATTTAACCTTTGTATAGCTAATTCAGAAGCGGTCTTATCAACTCCAGATTGAATGCTTTTCAGTTCCTGAACCACTGGCGCAAGCGAAACTATGCCCCCACCTCGATGTACCACGTGTTGATTGCCGCAATGACTACAGGCGAATTGCTCCACATCGTTAGTGATTTGTAGCTTTCCTCCGCAAGATGGAC
>PMLN01000081.1 GCA_003158885.1 Anaerolineae bacterium | reverse complement strand
CGAAGCTGTCTTTCCGCGAGGTGTTTTTCCCGAAGCAATCCCCTCTCACCTCTATACATTTTGACTTGTTAGACTTGTTAGACCTTTATGACCTGTTAGACCTGTTAGACTTGTTAGACTTGTTAGACCTTTATGACCTGTTAGACTTGTAAAACATTTCCCGACTTTGGTAAAGCCCTAACCCCCTGCCATCTTGCCTCCCCTTTCATCTTGTTGTATAGTAGATGTATATTCCCAATAGGATGGCGTAAGGTGGCCCATGACTGACATAGACCGGCTCAAGCAGGAATTGGAAGAGATCAAGCGGGAACTCGCCGCGCTCAAGAAAGATAGTCGCGCGTATAAAGCCTTGGAGCAGCAAAAGGCCGAAGTCGAAGCCCGGTTGATCGGCGCGGGCGCGATTGCACAAAACAACTCCACGGCATTGGGCCAGCAATCAGCCATGATTGACGGCGATTTTACAGGCGGAAATCTCAATACCGGAACGCAGATCGGCACACAGATTAATATAACTTCCAGTCCTGCCGGTTCCAGGTTCCTGCCTCTTTCCGAAGCGCTGCAAAATTATCTGGATAATATCATTGCCACATACCAGCACCTGCGCTTGCAGGGCATTCGCGCAGGCAGTCAACCGCTGAGCGTGTCGCTGGAAAAAGTGTACGTTTCACTAACCGCCATGGATAAACGCGCAGGCGGTAGCCGCGCTGAACTTCATGGCGATCCCGGTTATCTGACCATCGCTGCGGCCCTCCAGAGCTATCCGCGAATTGTGATCATTGGTGATCCTGGCAGCGGCAAAACCACCCTCCTTTCGTACCTGGCGCTGACCTATGCGCGCACCCTGCGTGACCATGTTGACCTGGTCAAAGACAGGCTGGGTCTTGCAGAAACCGGGAACGTTCCGATCCTGTTGCCTTTGCGTGACCTGGGACGCCATTTGCTCGAAAAGCATCCCAACCCCGGCAAGGATGGTCCCGCCTTACTGCTGGATTATTTGCTTGAATATTATCAATCACAAGAGATCAACCTGCCCGGTGATTTTTTCAGCGCCTATCTTGAAAAAGGCCATGCCGTCCTTCTGCTGGATGGCATGGATGAAGTGGCAGACCCGGCCCTGCGCCAGCGTGTGGCGCGGCTGATCGAAAAATTCTCGGAGCGTTATCCCCAATGTCGTTTTATTGTCACCAGCCGCGCGGTCGGTTACGAAGGCGCCTCCCGCATTGGCGCGGAGTTCGGATTGGCGAAGATCCGCGATTTCAGTCCCGCGGAAGTGCGCCAGTTTGTCCGGGATTGGACGCGCGTGGTGGAAGTGACTCTGGCGCAAAGCGATGCGCCTGAAGTATTGCGTCTGGCGGATGCGCAGGCGGATAAGTTGATCCAGGCCATTGATACCAATCCGCGCGTGGCGGATCTGGCTGTCAATCCATTGCTCCTGACCGTCATCGCACTCGTGCACCGCTACCGCGCCCAACTGCCGGAACGCCGCTCGGAATTATATGAAGAAGTGGTTGAAGTGCTGCTTGGCCATTGGGATGAAGCCAAGGGGCTTGGGCAGGATGCGGATGTGGCAGGCGTAAAAATGGATAGCGGTGACCGGCGCAGTTTGCTGGAGCCGGTAGCCTTCTGGATGCACGAGCGAAACCAGCGCGAGATCGAGCGCGATGATCTGCGCACATTGCTATTGCCCGCCTTCAAAAACATGATTGGCAGTGATGCGCAGGCGGGTAAGGCTCTGGACGATTTTTTGCGCGTGGTCAACGAGCGCAGCGGCCTTCTGATCGAGCGCGGGATTGGCATGTACGGCTTTGCCCATCTGACTTTTCAGGAATATCTCGCGGCGCGCCTGCTGGCGGACCGCAGGGATGCTTTGGAATTTTCGGTCAAGCATATGTCGGATGCCTGGTGGCGCGAGGTCATTCTCTTGCAGGCCGGTTACTTGAGCACGCAGGGCAAGCGCCGCGTGAGTGAGTTGATCAGCGCCTTGATGAATGCCGACCCAAAGAGTGAGCCGGAGCCGCACCACCATTTGCTATTAGCGGCAGAATGTCTTTTTGATGTCGGCTCAGCGCGTGTAGAAGGCGACCTATTGGGGGAAGCCCGCCGGCGTTTGAAAAAGCAGGCGGATGCGCCGTTCAAGAAGGGCGATAAAGCCTCTGTGTTAGCCAGGATCACGGCCAGCAATGCCTTGGCGCGTTTGGAAAGCGGGCAGGTGGTGTCTCACTTTTGGAAGCTGCCCTGTGGCGAACCGGAATGGATCGCCATTCCGGCCGGCGAGTTCTGGATGGGCGATGATCAAAGTGAATACGCTGATGAAAAGCCTCAACATAAACTTTTTTTGCCCGAATTTCAGATTGCGCGTGTGCCGGTCACGAATGCACAATATGTCTTATACGTTCAAGATGCCAAAGCCAAACCGCCTGAACACTGGCGTGGTGGAACTGTGCCGCCCGGACTTGAGAATCATCCGGTGGTCAATGTGAACTGGAAGGATGCCATAGCTTATTGTAAGTGGCTGGAAGAAAAGATTCAAAAGCCGGTGAGCCTGCCGAGTGAAGCCGAATGGGAGAAAGCCGCCCGGGGCAGTACGGATAAGCGCAGCTATCCCTGGGGCGATGACTGGCTTGAACTGCACTGTAATTCGGGTGAACTCGGTTTGAACGATACCACTCCGGTGGGTCTTTTCTTGAATGGCGCTTCGCCTTATGGTTTATTGGATATGAGTGGCAATGTTTGGGAGTGGACATGCAGCCTTTATAAAGGCTACCCTTATAAGTCTGGTGATGGGCGAGAAGAACTTGAGTCAAAAGAGAGTCGCATGCTGCGCGGCGGTTCCTGGTACGATTATCATAGGGGTGTCCGCTGTGCGAATCGCTTCAGGCTCGTCCCGGCTTACTTCCTTTTCAGTATCGGGTTTCGTTTAGTTTCCCCTGGCTCTGATGTTTCCCCATAGCGCAGCGGAGGGGATAGTTCTGAGAACTGATTTCTGAATACTGGCTTCTGGGAACTGGTTTTCTGAAGTGCCCGATATGGCAAGAGATGTTTATCTACGCTAAGACATGTTCCCGCCGTCGTCCCCTTCGGGGATGCTTCGCGAGCGGGTCGCGCAAAAAATTTTCAAAGGAGAAACCGAAATGGATCCCATCATGATCTCAGCATTGGTCACCGGCGCATGGAATTTGATCGCGCCGTATGCGAAGAAGGCTGCCAATAAACTCATCGAAAAGTCCGGTGAAGAACTGCCGGATGTGGTTGTGGGTAAAGTCTGGGATGCAGTGAAAGAAAAGATGGAATCCAAACCGGAAGCAGCCAGCCTGCCCGCTGAACTGATCCAGGACCCACAGGATGAAGACCTGCACGGCACATTCAGACGCCAACTCAAGAAGCTTTTGGAGAACGATGAGGCCTTTGCCCGTCAACTCGAGAAACTGGTCAATGAGGCACAGCAGGTAACCACCTATAACGCCACCTTGACCGGTGATGGCGCAATTGCCCAGGGCAACGGTGCAACTGCGGTTGGCAAAGGCGGGATTCTGATTGAGGGAGACGTGAACGGGAGCAATGTAATCAGAGGTGATCACAATACCGTATCCAGTAAAAAGAGGCGTACAAAATGACAGGTGAGAAGGAATTACGTGCAGAGATCAAGCGGCTAAAAGCCCAGTTATCGAAATCAAAGGGCAGGCAATCCAGAAGTGTGAGAGCCAAAGTCAAAGGCGGAGGCGCCATTGCACAGGGTACGCGCGCCAAATCGGTTGGCATGGGAGGCGTTCTCATCGAAGGGAATGTGTATATGGGTCCCAAGCCCAAAGGCGATGTCAAAGCTCTAGAGATTTATCGCCGTGTGATGATGAGCCTGACCTCCAGCCTGCCCCTGCGAGGCATAGATATTGGCGCCTCTGACCCAACCTCTGCGCAGAAATCCATCGGCTTGACCAATATCTATGTAAATCTGGATACAACTTCCCCAAGGATGAAGCCCCGCAAGGCCAAGAAATCTGAAAAGACGCAGGGCGTGGAAGGGTGGGTCATGGATCGGGAAAGAACAAAACCAATATCTGCATTAGAAGCAGCTATTGCAAATCGTCAACTTGTCATCCTCGGGGATCCGGGCGGCGGTAAAAGCACGTTTGTCAATTTTCTAGCATATTGTCTCTCGGCACACGCCCTTCAACCAAAGGCCGGCTGGCTCAGCCACCTTTCCAAATGGCCAAAACAGGAAGGCGATCTTCTGCCCATCCTGGTCACCTTGCGTGATTTTGCCCGGCGATATTCTGAACACCTGCCTGAGCGAGCTGAACCCAATCACTTGCTGGATTTTATTCGGGAACGCCTGCATGCACAGGGATTGGATTTTGCCTTTCGTCCGCTTCAAAAAGCGTTGGAGGAGGGCCGTGCATTCGTTCTATTGGATGGCTTGGATGAGGTGCCTACCCTGGCACAACGCGTATTCGTGCGCGATATTGTTCAAGCGTTTATCCAACGCTATTCCCAAAACCGTTATCTTGTTACCTGCCGCGTGCTCTCGTATCAGCCTCCCGAAAAAGGCAAGCCTGATTTGCGGTTGAATGAATTGCCGTCTTATGAACTGGCAGAGTTTGACCTGGAAAAGATCGGAAAATTTGTAGGAGCCTGGTATGTGGAGTTGGCACGCTTGGGGACGGTCCCTGCGGTGGATCAAAAGAATCTAACCGCACGCTTGGAGGAAGCCGTTTCACGTTCGGATCTCCAAAGGCTGGCTCGCAATCCTCTGCTCCTGACCGTTATGGCACTTGTCCACACCCATAAGGGCCGGCTGCCCGATGCGCGCGCCTTGTTGTATGAGGAAACAGTGGATATGCTTCTTTGGCGCTGGGAGCAGATCAAACTTGGCGGGCGGGAAGATGCACCGCGCTTGCGTCAATATCTCTTGGAAGCGCACCGCACGGATGCAGATTTGAAAAGTGTATTATGGGAGTTGGCCTATAACGCTCACGCCGCGTCCAAAGCAGATCAAGATGGCGAGGCGCTTGCCGACATTCCTGAATTCCAATTGGAAAAAGCGATCGCCTCGCTCAAGGATGACGATCGAACCTGGGCGATGCAGGTTCTCGAAATAATGAAAGTGCGCGCGGGGCTGTTACTGGAGCGTGCCCCGGAAACCTTTACCTTTCCTCATAGGACTTTTCAGGAATATCTGGCTGGGGCGCATCTGGCGGCGCAATCGGACTTTGCCCAGCATGCTGCTGAACTTGCGCAGCAAGGCACCCTGTGGCGGGATGTCATCTTGTATGCAGTGGGAAGATTGGTTTACGTTTCGATCGACAAGCATAAGCCGCTTGCACTCGTGGGTGAATTATGCCCAGAGAGATCGAACGATGATGAAACCTCCTGGCGTTTGATTTGGCTGGCAGGTGATGTAATGCAGGAGATTGGAATCAACCGCGTGAGAGATAGCCAATTGGGACGTGATTTGTTGGAACGCGTTCAAGGGCGATTGAAAAGCCTTCTAGAAAAAGGAAAACTCGCGTTGCGTGAGCGTGCTCGGGCTGGCATTACTCTTTCCGCCCTCGGCGACCCGCGCTTCAACCCAGACCTGTGGCATTTACCTAACGACGAGACACTTGGCTTTACGCTTATCCCTGCGGGCAAGTTCAGCATGGGAAGCAGCGACAAAGATGAACAAGCCGATGATGATGAAAAGCCGCAACATGAAGTGAGCCTGCCAGATTTCTGGATGGCAAAGTACCCGGTCACGGTGGCGCAGTTCCGTGCGTTTACCGAAGCGACAAAGTATTCTTTTGAACATTGGCAATACAATCACGTAAACACTCGTCCCGTTATATATGTCACTTGGTATGAAGCATTGGAATATGCCAAGTGGCTGGATACAGAACTCCATCAATACGCCGAAAAGCAGATCAAGACCGGCGCGAAGAATTTGTTGTGGCAGGGATTGGCCGAGAATAGATTACATATCGCCTTGCCGAGCGAAGCGGAATGGGAGAAAGCCGCGCGTGGTACGGATGGAAGAATTTATCCGTGGGGTAATGAGTTCGATACCGACAAAGCCAATACAAACGAAAGCCAAATTGGCGATCCAAGCGTGGTGGGCATTTTCCCTCAAGGCGCTTCACTGTATGGATTGTTGGATATGAGCGGCAATGTTTGGGAATGGACGCGCAGTCTTTGGGGCAAAGATTATAGTAAGCCATCTTTCAAGTATCCATATAACCCAAAGGATAATAAGAGAGAAAATCTACATGCAGACAACAGTATTCTTCGTGTTCTGCGCGGCGGCTCCTTCCTCAATCGATCAGAGGTCGCGCGCTGCTCGTCCCGCGGCGGGGGCCTCCCAGACTACAGGGGCAGGTACTTCGGTTTTCGAGTGGTGGTCTCCCGTTTGTTCCATCATGACGACTCTGGGATCTGAAAACTCTGGACTCTGGGGCTCTGGAGTCTCTTTACTCTGGATATGGCAAGTCAACAAAATTCTTTAGGAGGCAAACCTCCGCCCGAAGGGCGGAATATATATTGAATTTTCCGGCTTCATGGTTCTGGGCACGGGTTGTGAGCTATAAGAATAATAGCGATTGATTGTAAAGGTTATTTCTCGATGTCACAGGATACTGATCTCTGACATTGCTTTGAGAAAGCCCAAAGATGAGATTGCAAAAACTGAACCTTCCAACTTTCCAACCTTCAAACTTTCTAACCTT
>PMLN01000218.1 GCA_003158885.1 Anaerolineae bacterium | reverse complement strand
TCGAATCTCAAAAAGGAAAACAACATGGCCGTTACTTATCCAACCCGCAGCAAGGTCGAAAAAAGACAAACCTGGAACGCCGAAAGTGTTTTTAAGAATCACAAAACTTGGGAAGAAGAAGTCAAGAGCATACTGGCCGGGATCGAACCTTTAAAGAAATTCAAGGGAAGATTGGGCGAAAGCCCGGCGGTTTTGCTGGAGGCGATGGCAACCCTGGAAGGGCTGCTCCTGCGCGCCCAGCGCGTTTTCATGTACGCCGGTTTTGCATCGGCGGTGGATACAACCGACCAGGTTGCGGCAGGGATGCAAAGCCAGGCGGGCGGCATGTACGGCCAGGTAGCCGCGGCCGCGGCCTTCGTCCGGCCTGAATTGCTTTTGATTGGCAGAGCCAAGCTCAATGAATGGATGAAGCAGGATGCAAAGCTCGCCGTCTACGCGCATTTCTTTGAAGACCTTTTCCGAAAGCAGGATCATGTCCGCTCCGGCGAAGTGGAAGAATTGCTCGGCATGCTGGCTGATCCATTTGGCGGGCCGGCAGGCACCTCGAGTTTGATCGCCAATGCGGACTTTCAATTCGCACCCGCACTCACCCGCAAAGGCAAGAAACTGGTTGTGACGCAAAGCTCCGTTCACGAGATCCTGAACCAGGCAGACCGCAAGGCGCGGCAAACGGCCTGGGATCACTATATGGATCGCCATGTGGAGTTCAAGAATACGCTGGCCAGCAATCTTACAACCTCCATTAAAGCCAATGTGTTCCTTTCCCATGTCCGAAAACACGATTCGTCGCTGGCGGCCTCGCTCTTCGAACAAAATGTACCGGTGGAAGTTTTCCATAATCTAATCAACACGTTCAAAAAACATTTACCGGTCTGGCACCGCTATTTCGAGATCAAACGGAAAGCCCTGGGGCAGCGCGATATTGCCTATTACGATATGTGGGCGCCGCTGGCAAGGAAGCGCGTCAAGGTTTCGTTTGAGCAAGCCGTGGATATGATCAGCGAAGGTCTGGCACCGATGGGCAAGGATTACGTGGATGTGCTCCGCAAAGGTTGTCTCGGGGAACGCTGGGTGGATTGGGCTCCCAACAAGGGCAAGCAAAACGGCGCCTTCTCCTACGGTACACCCGGCACGCATCCGTTTATCATGATGAGCTTCACCGATGAGGTCGGAAGCTTGAGCACCCTGGCGCACGAACTCGGCCATTCGATGCACTCGTATCTCACGTGGAAGAACCAGCCGCTGGTTTACGCCGACTATTCGCTCTTTGTTGCCGAGGTTGCATCGAACTTCCATCAGGCGATGGTGCGAGGCCATTTGCTCAAGACCGTGAAAGATGCCAACTTCCAGATCACTTTGATCGAAGAAGCGATGGAGAATTTCTTCCGGTATTTCTTCCAGATGCCGACGCTGGCGCGTTTTGAATTGGAGACGCATCAACGCGTGGAGAAGGGTGAAGCGCTGACCGCCGATTCCATGATCGAACTGATGGCGGACCTGTTCACGGAGGGCTTTGGTCCAAAGGTGAAAGTGGACCGGCCGCGCGTCGGGATGGTTTGGTCCACCTTCGGACATCTCTTCTCCGATTATTATGTTTATCAATATGCCACCGGCATCTCCGGCGCGCACGCGCTGTCCGGGCGCATCCTGCGCGGTGAGCCGGGCGCGGTGGAGGATTATCTCGGCTTCCTCAAATCCGGCGGCTCGCTTTATCCGCTGGAAGCGCTAAAGAAAGCGGGCGTTGACCTGACCACACCCAAACCCGTGGAAGAAACATTCGCCGTGATGGAAGGTTATATTGACCGGCTGGAAGAACTTGTTTCGTAATTCGCAATTCGATACTCGATATTCGAATATCGTCAATCTAAAATCATAAATCGGAAATCATAATGCCTCAAACACAAATTGCATGTCCGCGCTGTAAACAAATGATCGCTGCCAACATCGAGCAGCTATTCGACGTGACCTCCGAACCGCAAGCCAAACAACGGTTACTCGGAGGAGTCTCGAATATGGCACGCTGTCCGCATTGCGGCTACGAAGGCCGGCTTGCCACGCCGATTGTCTATCACGACGCGGATAAAGAACTCCTGCTTACCTACTTTCCGCCGGAATTGGGATTGCCGATCAACGAACAGGAAAGATTGATCGGCTCGATAATCACACAGATCATGAACCGGCTGCCGCCGGAAAAACGCAAAGGCTATTTGCTCAAACCCGTTGCAAACTTTACATTTGAATCCATGCTGGAAACCATCCTCAGCAAGGATGGCATTACACCGGAGATGATCAAAGCACAGCAGGAACGATTGAGCCTGATCGACCGGCTCTTGCAAGCGACCTCCGCCGATGTGCGCAGCGAACTGATCAAGCAAAATACAAAATTGTTCGATGAACAGTTCTTCGCATTATTCAGCCGGTTATTGCAGGCCGGCGCCCAGAGCGGCCAGGAACAATTAGCCAACCAAATGGCGGACCTGCAAAAACAATTGCTGACGGAAACCGAGTATGGCCGCAAGCTGCAGGAACAGGTCGGCGAACTGGAAGCCGCCGCAAAGTCATTGCAGGAAGCCGGAAAGGGACTGACACGCGAGAAGCTGTTCGATATGATGATCCAGGCTCCGAGCGATGTGCGCCTGCGGGCCTACGTGTCGCTGGCGCGCAACGGGATGGATTACACCTTCTTCCAAAATTTGACCGAGATGATCGAGAAGGCCTCCGGCGATCAACGGAAAAAGCTGGAAGACCTGCGCGCCAAGCTTTTGGAGTTCACGAACGAAATAGACAAGCAACTGGAAGCGCGCTACAAGCAGTCCCAGGAATTCGTGGAGAAGCTCCTGGCGCAGGAGGATGTGGCAAAGGCCACGCAGGACAATTTACAATCCTTTACCCAGGATACCGTGGAAATCGCCCAAACCATGCTGAAGCAGGCTTCCGAGAAGAACGATTATGCGCGCATGGGCAAATTGCAAAAAATGATGGAAGTTCTCGAAGAGGCTTCCGCCCCGCCGCCGGAGGTGGCATTCATCGAGCAACTGCTCGATGCTCCGGATGAGGCCGCCATCGAAAAGATGCTGAATGAGAACGCGGCGGTGGTGAACGATGGCTTTATGGAAGCGTTGAATGGTTTAGTCACCCAGATCGACGCGCAAGCCGGTCAGGGCAATGCGGAAGCCAAAGCCGTGGCCGATAAGCTGCAAAAGGTGTACAAGACCGCACTTAAATTTTCGATGAGGCAGAAGATGAAATAAGACATGACCCACCCTTAATTTAATCTTTCGAAATTTTAGCCACGGATTTCACGGATTACCACGAAAAAAGCCGACCTGGTCCAGAAGGTCGGCTTTTCATTCAGCTCATTTCAGGCAATTATTCAAAATTCCACCCCCATCCGCATCATTAACGGCTGAATCCTTAAGTTCAAGGTTAATCATGTTACATTGGCACGGGCTGCTGGCGGGCTATATTCAACATAAAAAGGCCAAGCCCGATAAATGGAAATGCGGCGGGGAAAATATAGAAGAGATCCAGGCGGAAGAACTTTACCGCGTCGCCATCCGTTCCGCTTTCTTTCTTAGGGCATCTATACTTTCGCGCTCACCCGATTCCTTGTTGACATATTCCCAGTTCGTCCAGCCATTGCAGCGGGCGCCCAGCAGGGAACTGGCAACCGCATGAATTGAGCCTCGAGATTCACCTGATAAGATGTGGCCATCCGCCAAAACCGTGGCAGCATTTCCCTTTCTGGCCAAATAGAGCTGGTCGCCCGGCTGCAGCAAGCCCAACAGCAAAAGCTTGCCAAAAGGAATTTTAAAGCCCTTGTTGCGCGGCGTGGTCGAAAGCACAACATCATCCAGAAGCAGGGGAGCCAAATCATCGATCCGTTTGCGGGCGGCGCGGATATAGTCCTTGTTCTGCTCGATACCGATCCAACTTCGCTTTAACTGTTTTGCGACAGCGCCCGTAGTGCCCGTACCAAAAAACGGATCCAATACAACGTCTCCCGGATTTGTGCTGGCCTGTAAAACCAAATACAAAAGCGATTCCGGTTTTTGGGTCGAGTGGGCTTTTTGTCCCTTTAGTTTTATCCGCTCCCGCCCGGAACAAATCGGCAATACCCAATCACTGCGCATCTGCAGGTCGTCATTCAAGGCCTTCATGGTGTGATGATTGAACGTATAACGATGACCCTTTATTTTTTGCGCCCAAATCAAGGTCTCATGGGCATTCGTAAAGCGCGTTCCGTGAAAATTGGGCATGGGGTTGCTCTTGATCCACACCACATCGTTTAGAATCCAATAGCCCAAATCCTGCAAGATGGTCCCTAGCCTGTAAATATTATGATAAGCCCCAATTACCCAAATTGTGCCGTCATCCTTTAACACCTGCCTGCAAGCGGAGAGCCAATTGCGCGTGAAGATATCATAATCGCCAAAGCTGCCGAATTTATCCCAGGCATCGTCGACTGCATCCACCTTGGTCATGTTTGGACGCCACAGTTCCTGCGAGAGTTGAAGATTATAGGGCGGGTCGGCAAAAATCACATCTATTGATTTTTTAGGTAGACTATTTAATATCTCAACACAATCCCCCGGAATAATCTGATTCAGGGGCAAGTCAATTTTCGCCATACGTTTTACCTTTTTATCGGGCGAGACAAAAATTATACGGGCGGGTTATCCAGCCGCACACCGTGACCGCGAACCGTGTTGATGTATTGATGGCTCGCATCCAACTCCGAGATCCGGTCACGCAAGCGGCGGATCAGCGCATCGAGAGCCTGGTCGGAAACACCCGCCGCCTGTTCCCCGCCCCAGACAGTTTCCACCAGATCGGGACGCGATATCACCTGTCCCTGATTTTCGTAAAGCAGCCACAACAGCTTGAATTGCTGCGCGGAAAGCGGAGGAACAAGCTGTTTCTGGTTGACCCACACGCTGCGGGATTTATGCTCCATCATCAGACGGCCGGGATGACCCGCGCTCTCCGTCAGGGGCATGGTGGCATCGGAAGTAAAGAATAAGAATTCCTGGACAAAACNNCCGTTCAGGTGCGTGCCGTTCTTACTGCCCAAATCCTCGACCATGACGCCTTCATCGGTCGGCGTCAGGCGTGCATGGAAACGGGAAACCTGCCGGTCGGCGATCACCACATCGCAGGTCGACTCGCGTCCAAGCACAACGGTCCGGTTCAACGACCAGCGCTGACCTTTGAGCGGCCCTGCCTCCGCCACCAGCATGGGAAATTCTTCCGTGCGACGATTCATGGATGCCCTCAATTTTTGAAAAAAAAGAGTTTTTGTAACAAAGACGCTTATAATATAGCATAAGATTTTGTTTCTGTGCAGAATACACGCCGAGATGTTTGCACAGTTGCAATGAAGGAGAAGTGTGCCCCTTTCGCTGAACGAAGGGGAGGTGCTGCATAACCGCTACAAAATCCGCGAAAGAGTCGGACAGGGCGGCGCTGGTTCCATTTACCTGGCCGATGACCTGCGGCTGGAAGGACGCCAGTGTGCGCTCAAGGAAGTCGAGTATGACCGCGCCCTCCCGGAGAATCTTCTGGAAGAAGCCCGCCAGCAATTCCTGCGCGAGGCCACTATTCTCGCGCGCCTCGATCATCCCAACCTGCCGAAAGTTTCGGACTTCTTTTCCAACGAATTGCGCGATTATTTGGTCATGGATTATGTTCCCGGCAAAGACCTGCGAACGATGATGCTGGATGCCCGCCGCGAAAAAAGATTTCTCCCGGAACTCGAAGTGCTCGGCTGGGCGCGCCAGCTTGCGGATGCGCTCGAATACCTGCACACGCAGCAAGCGCCCATCGTTCACCGCGATATCAAACCGAGCAATCTAAAGCTCACGCCATCCGGCCTGCTTAAACTGGTGGATTTTGGCCTGGTCAAGATTCTGGCCCCGGAAGAAGTCACCATCACCATCATTCAGGGACAGGGCACCGCGCTTTATACCCCCATCGAACAATATGCCACGGACGAATCGCACACGGATGCGCGCACCGACATTTATTCATTCGGAGCGACTCTTTATCACCTGCTCACAAACGAGCCTCCGGTGGATGCGCGCAAACGCTTCATCCAACCCTCGAGCTTGAGGCCGCCTCGCGAATTCAATCCATCCCTAAATGAGCGGACCGAAAAAGCCATTCTATGGGCCATGGCGCTTCATCCGGATGACCGGCCGCGTTCCATCAGCGCCTTGAATGAGTTTTTATTTGGGACGAGCAAGATGCCGCCCCAAATCAATACCACAACCGCGTTCAACATTCCGCCATTGAACCTCTTCGGCAACCCGGCCGACGCGATCCTGCTGTGGGGCAGTGTGGGATTACTGCTATTGAGTTTGCTGGCAACCCTCACGCATTGATATTATTTTGCTTTCACGATCGAACGCGCGACCACAACCAGCCAATTCCCCATCCGATCAATAATCCAAGGAAGGTAACCGTCAAAATGCCGCTGATGCCATTGGAAGCGGCAAAGTCCTGACTTCCGGGGAAGCCAAGCGCAAAGTAGTTATAAGCCAGCAAACCGCAGGACAATGAACAGAATCCCCAGCGGATTCCCCATTGTCTCGACGCCAGCCGGCTGCCCATGAAAAATACCAGCAAAGCGCCGACCAATAACAGGGCCATGACCAAAAGCCAGGCGTTGAAAACGGGCATACCCTGACGCGTCATGTATGGATTTTGTTCGGGTTTAGGCGTGGCAGTGGCCGCTGCAGGAGTTTCGGTGGATAGCATCGGTACAATCACCGTCACAGCCGCAGGCTGACCCGCGCTGACATCCAGCTGCAAGACCTCGGAAAGTGTGGCGGGATCGCTGGCCGCGCGGATTTCGAGCAAGCCGGGTTTATCCAACCCAAAGGATACGCGCGCGATGCCGGCGGTTGTATTCGCATCCGCCTGCTGAAGAATATTGCCACCTTCCCCCGTAAGGTTCATGGAAAAACGCACCACCGTTCCATCAGGCACCGGGTTGCCATTATGATCGTTGATCACATCTGTCCGGATGGCAATCGTATCCCCGATCCTAAAAAGTGGTACCGCGGTGGGCGCAGGCGTGAAAACCGGTGTGGAAGCGCCAGATGGAATAGGAACCGCCGGCGGCAGGTCGAGAGTGAGCGCAATGATCTGACGTGGATCAGGCGCGGTGATAGAAATCAGGTCATAGCTCAACGCGGAAATCGAAACCGGTGAAGCGCCTGCGGGGGTCAATTCCTGAAAAAGCAAGCGGGCGGCCACTTCGATGAACGGCGGCTGTTTGCTGTA
>PMLN01000160.1 GCA_003158885.1 Anaerolineae bacterium | reverse complement strand
ATGAGGCAGAACAGTGGAACTTTGGAGCGAATCATTTTGAGCGTTTCGGCCCATAGGGCGGAAGCAAAGCCAGTCATTTTACACCTCCCGTTAATTGCATAAAGTGCTCCTCGAGATTCTGCTGTGCCAGCGCGAGATGGATGGGAGGCGTGCCGTCCTTCACAAGGATTTGCGCGATATCATCGGGATGCTCGATCGCACGTGCATCTTCAATCAAAATGGTTCCATCCTGGATGATCGATCGATATCCGACTCTTTGTAATCCGGATTGCGCCGCCTCAAGATTGCGCGTCCTTACTTCAAGCCGCTTGGAACGCAGCTTCTCAAGTTTGTCCGTGTCCAACTCCTCGATCAACCTTCCCTTGTGAATGATCCCGATCCGCGTCGCGAGCCGATCCACCTCTGTCAGAATATGACTCGACATAAAGATGGTGACTCCTTTTTCGTGTGCAAGCGTTCTCAACAGCTCGCGAATCTCAATGACGCCCGCGGGGTCAAGTCCGTTGGCAGGCTCATCCAGCACCAGCAGATCAGGTTCATGCAGTAACGCGCGCGCCAGCCCAAGGCGTTGGAGATTGCCTGTCGAAAGCGTGCCTGCTTTCTGGTTGGCGTAAGATGCGAGTGCAAGTCGTTCGATCATTTCGTCCACGACTTTTGAATTCGGGATTCCATGCAGGCGACGCGCCACATCCAGATTTTCTCGAACGGACAATTCGGGATAAGGCGAGGGGCTCTCGACGAGATGCCCGACCTTGCTCCATGGCCCGCGTCCATGAGGACCGACAGTTTGCCCCAGCACTTTGACATCCCCGGCGTTCGGGCAGATCATGCCCAGCAAGGCGCGAATGGTGGTGGTCTTGCCCGCGCCGTTAAGACCCAGGAAGCCATAAATTTCACCACACTTGACGCGCAAGTTGACCGAAGCGACCGCGGTCACATTGCCGAAGCGTTTGGTCAATCCGTTGGTTTCGATTGCAAATTCCATATTGCGCCTTTTCTTATTTGAGGATCGAGCCCAGGCTTTTTCGATATTGGTTGAAAGCCGACTTCCCTTTTTGGGTAAGACGGTACTCGGTGTGTGGGATTTTCCCCCGAAAAGTTTTTTCCATTTCCAAATAACCTGCTTCCTCAAGCCGTGATAGCTGCACGGAAAGGTTTCCCTTGGTCAGTCTGCTTTCCTTGAGAAGGAACAGGAAATCTGCCGTTTCGACGGAAGAGAGCAAAGCCATCAGCATCAAGCGCGCCGGTTCATGGATCATACGGTCCAACCCGGTGAGGTTTTGAAGTGAGCCGCTCATGCTTCCTCCACATAGGGAGTCGGGTTTTCCTTCCGATAGCGCAGGAAGGTCACAAGGCCTGAGGTCATCAAAATTACGCCAGAGATGAGGATGAGAAGGTCGAGACTGGTCAATGCCCGGTTGATACTATCCAAGACAAGTGGCTGTAAAATTCCCGTTTGTGCATTAGCCGGAAAAGCCGGCAAGCCAATTGCAAACTGTCCTATGCCAACCGCGATGCCGGTCAGCGCCATCGCGATTGCCAATAAACGGAAGCGCTGTAATCCCATCCATTCGCCAGCCAGCAGGTACAAAACCGCCCATATCAAGCCCAGTCCGATCGGGAACCATTCCGGCATGAAGTCTAAAACGCTGTGCGCTGAGGCGATGAGCAAAGATACAGCTAACAGCGCAAGGATTGGGAGGAACAGGAACAAAACAACATTCCTGATGATAACGAGTACCTGAGTTACAGTGATCCGTTTGCCTCGCACAAAACCCGTGCGCGGATAGGTGAAATGGTCTTTCAGCCACCATAAGATCAGGATGGCTGCCAGGATGCCGATTAGTTTTGCAACGGCAATTTCACCGGCGACCGACAGGAACCAGGTTGAGAACGAAGACTGCGGTGCGTTCCCGCTGAAAAGGAGGATCGCCGCCAGGAGGATAAATAGTCCACCTGCGGCCATTTCGGTGAATCCGTCCACAAACCAGTATCCGCGTGCGCGTTTCTGCGCAGAATCAATTTGCACATTCATTCTTACTCCTTTGTAAACTAGTTCATATAATAAACCTGTTTACAAAAAATGTCAAGGTGAAAAGAAATGGAAACGGGTGAATTCACTGCCAAATTGGATTTGAGCTGGAATAGTCGTTAGCTTAACCGCCCTCGCCGATCTCTCTTTTCCAAGAACTCCTTTGCAAATTTGAGCCGCCCTGTGATTGGATTGATGCGCAGGGACAGCGTCACGACATGAGGTCAAGGCCGCCTTATCCCAACCTAGAAGACTTCTGTCTGCAGCCGCAGCGGCAGGGTCATCAGAACGACATCGCGCAAGTCGCCATCGGGGAGCATGAAGTAATTGTCCAATGCCGCCCGAGTTTTAAAGCCCAGCGACTCAAAAGCTTTGATCATTTTTGTTTCATCGGTGATGATTTCAACCATTAGAATACCCAACCCTTGTTTGCGCGCCAATTCGATGAGGGCACGCACCATCTTCACACCCAGGCCGCATTTGCGATAGTCCCTGGCGAGGAACAAGCGGACTTCGGCGATATGACGCTTGGAACCTGCATAGAAATGAAGTGAGGCGCTTCCCACCACGCGTTCTTTGGCGAAGGCGAGCACAGGCAGGGCTTTCTCATAATCGAGATGCCCGCACCATTCCCGGATTACCGCAGGTTCTCTGACGTTGTGGCGGAGATAACGCAAATCATCGTCGGTCACAGCCGAATAGAATTCCATCAGACGCGCTTCATCCTCCTTCAGCATGGGGCGCAACAAGACATACGTCCCATCTTTGAGGGTGATCATTTCGCGGAAATTTTTAATTTGTTCAGGAAGCATAGGCCTTCTCTCATGATAGGATATCCTGTTGCAGATATCCAGGCGTTTGGCTTCCCTTGGCGAAAACATCTGCCGCAGGGTCGCAGTGGCACGCAGGAATGTTCCTGTCGGCGACTCTGCGCCCCGGCAGTTCTTCACGCAGAGATTTTCTCTGCCTTTGGCGCAGGTGCGGTGAAATCTTTCGGCAATATGCCGCCTTCTGTAACGATGCGCGGCACGATCTCTTCCCAGCCTACAGGCATGATGTGCAGACCGTGGATGCCTTGTTTACCTTTGATCTTCTCGATAATCTCCAGCGCGATCAGCACGCCTTCTTCTTGCGCGGCCTTCGGCCCACCCTTTGCATCCGCTGCATCCATTCGATGGATGATGGCAACAGGTATGTACACGCCTGGGACCTGGGTCATGTAATGGGTCATCTTGGCGCTCTTGAGCGGCGTGATGCCGATCATGATAAAGATCTTGTCCAAGATGTTGCGCTTGGCAATCTCGTTCAGCCAAATCTCCATGCGGTCTGGATCGTAAACCAAGTTGGTTTGGAAGAATTGGGCGCCTGCATTGACCTTCTTGTGTTCGCGCAGGGCCTGGAATTTCGGGTCGGAGGCAAAAGGTGAAGCCGCCGCGCCGAGGAAGAATTTAGGCGGGAACTTGATCTCCCGGCCGTCCAGGTAATGACCATCGTCACGCATGCGGCGCAAAATCCAGATCATCTGGATCGAATCCATGTCATTGATATCCATGCGGCCGCGTGGGCTGGGCGCCAATATGGGGCTGTCACCGGTGACGCACAAAACGTTACGGACACCCATGGCGGTGGCGCCAAGAATTTCTCCCTGCAGGCTGGCCCGTGTTCGGTCGCGTGCCGCGATCTGCAAAACCGGTTCCGCGCCGTTCTCGATGGCGAACTTGCTACAGGCCCAGGATGTCATGCGCGGGGTGGCGGATGCATTGTCTGTGAAGTTGATGGCCGTAACATATGGCTTGACCAGTTGGATGTTCTCAGTCAGCTTTTTTGTGGACATACTCAGGGGAGGGGCGATTTCGCAAGCCACCACAAATTCCCCTGCTTTTAGATGTTTCTCCAGGTTTGAGACCGGCTCGGAATAGGCAGGTGAGTGGTATTGGTCATCTCCCTGCCACCATTCGGGCTGGCGCACGGAACGGAAGATCAGGTTCCATGTGGTTGCGCGCTGCCCGTCCTGGTTGAACAGGACGTTCTTGAACACTTTGCCTGTGCCATTCTTTCGGATCGTATCCACCACATCCTTCCAGGTTTCTCCGCCTGTTTTTTCCCAATCCAGAGGAGGCAATACTTCAAGCAATTTTCCCTGAGTCCCCATCCGGAAGGAACGTTCGTAGATTTTATACCAAATGCAGGGCCGGGTTTCATCTACGTAGCAATATTCAGGCGTTGAGCCGCCGCATGGGCCATTGCGCAGTCCTTTTGGACATTCCATCGGGCAGATGAAGGCCGTCTCCTGCAGGAGGCAGTTTCCACACATGCGGCATCCCCAGAGTGGGCCTTTGATCGTAAATTCAATTGTTTCCAGCGCACGATTTCCAAACGTTTCACGTTTGAACGGATAAAAGCGCGGTTGCCAGCGGCGGCCAGGTGTAAATCCGGGCATGACGAATATCTCCTTGTTCGGCGCCAGGTTCCAAGTTCCACACCGGCCATGTTTGCATGGTGTCCAACACTTGAACCCTGAGATTTTAAAACGGCTGTTCGTTCCTTAATCTTATTGTAGGCGCGCACCAGTGGATTGCCAGTGTCTTTCGTCTCTATCCGATGGATGACAGACATCATGCCATTCACAGCATATAAATTGGGTGCAAAACGATCCAAAGCGTTTGGAGTTGTCATCGTTTCCCCCATACATAAGCTCTCCATCCCAAAATACATGGGAGGCGCATTAGATAGGGAAATATGAAGAAATAAGCCGTAATTTGTAAGAAGGACAATCATCATGAGCAAAGGAGGATATTTATATCTGGCAGGGTTGTAAGAAAAGCCACATACTTATGGATAATAACCCGTTAAAGCATCAAAATTAGCTGGGGGAATAACGGCGTTCATTCTATGATGAAGAGAGGTCCTATGACCGAGGCTCTAACGATTTCATCGACACCTGTTTCAGATCCCAAACAAATTGAGGATCTGACCTTGCTTAAGGAAGTCGCATCCCGTACTGCGGGCGTCTCCAACCTCGAGATGTGCATCCAGTGTGGAACGTGCGGCGGTTCCTGCCCTTCCGCCGTCGAAATGGAGGATACCCCGCGCAGGCTTTTTGCCATGCTGCGGGCCGGCATGCGTGAAGAGGCTCTAAAGAGCAATACGCCGTGGATTTGTGTTTCATGCTACCACTGCGTTGTGCGCTGTCCGCAAAACATTCATATTCCGGATGTAATGTACACGCTCAAAACCATGGCAGTTGACGCCAAACTGGTCCAAGACTCGACGGCGCCCGATTTCTCACAGACCTTTGTAGATATGGTCGAAGATTACGGGCGTAGTTTCGAAATTGGATTGGCTTCCCGTCATTATCTCAAACACTTCCCCTTGCGGCTCACCAACATGGTGCCGATGGGGATGGGCATGTTGAGCAAAAAGCGCATGAATCTGACACCTACACGCATCAAGAACATGAAACAGCTCAAGGCGATCTTGAAACGTGCCAAGGAACTGGAGGCCGAACAATGAGCGATTATATTCTCTATCCCGGTTGTTCGATGGAGACCGGAGCGCGGGCTTACTATGATTCACTCAAAGCCATTAGCAAACCGATCGGCCTCAACCTAAAGGAAATCGATGACTGGAATTGCTGCGGTGCAACGGAATACTTTGGCATCAGCAAAACTCCCGCCTATGCCTTGATCGCGCGTAACCTGGCGCTGGCGGCGGAACAAGCCGCCAATGGGACGCGCAAGGTGGTCGCACCCTGTTCAGCTTGTTATCTCAACCTGGCAAAGGCTGACCACTACATGCGTGAACAGCCCAAACTTGGACGCCAGGTCAATGAAGCGCTGGCCGCTGGAAACCTTTCCTACAAACCCGGTTCACTGGATATCCATCACCTGTTGGATGTCATCATTTACGACATTGGGTTGGATGTGGTCGAGAAGAATGTGGTTCGCCCGCTGAAGGGAGTGCGCGTAGCGCCCTATCTCGGCTGTATGGTGCCTCGTCCCGATTACGATCATCGTTGGTCCGACCACGATCTTCCCGTCGAATTGGACATGCTGCTCAAAACCCTGGGGGCGGACGTGGTGGATTATCCGCTCAAGACCGAATGCTGCGGCGGGCACATGCCTCAAATCAGCCCGGCGACTGCCTTCGAAATGCTCCGCCGGTTGATCTCTGTCGCAGATGAACGCGACACGGATGTGATGACAACCATTTGCCCGATGTGCCAGTTGAATATTGACGGCTACCAGGGCGAAATGAACGGTTTCTTCGGAACCAATTATCACATGCCCATCTTATTCTTTACACAGTTAATGGGATTGGCTTTTGGGATTGATCCCAAAGAGCTGGGTTTTGGGCTCGAACTGGTTAGCGCCAGGAATGTGTTGGATGCAATTGGCGTCAAAGCTCCGCCGGAGACTCCGCCCGCGCCGCCGCGCCGGCCGCGCAAACCGGAGGGATTGCCCATGCCGACACCGCTGGCAAATCCCCAAATCGAAACGCTGAAGAAAGAGGTGACAAAATGACTGAGAATATGATCGAAAACACCTCCTCGAACGATGGTCAGGAAAAGATCGGTGTTTACGTCTGCCATTGCGGCACAAATATTGCCGGCGTGGTGGATGTTGTGCAAGTGGCCGAGTGGGCCGCGAAATACTTGAAACATCGCGGCGTGGTAATCGCGCGTGAATACAAATTCATGTGCTCCAGCCTCGGCCAGGAATTGATCGAAAAGGATATCAAAGAGCTGGGCTTGAACCGTGTGATCGTTGCGGCATGTTCGCCGCACTTGCACGAAAAGACATTCAGGACTGCCTGCGCCAACGCCGGGCTTAATCCGTTCCTATGCGAGATGGTTTCAATCCGCGAGCAGGTCTCATGGGTGCATACCGATAAAGCCGCGGCGACCGCCAAGGCAAAAGCCATGATTTCCGGCGGCGTGGAACGCGTCCGCCATCATGTCCCGCTGGAACCGATGACCGTGCCGATCAACCCCGCCACATTAATCGTCGGCGGAGGGATTGCGGGCATTCAAAGCGCGCTGGAGATCGCAGACGCCGGCTTCCATGTATATCTGGTGGAACGCGAGCCGTCCATCGGCGGGCACATGGCTCAATTTGATAAAACCTTCCCAACGCTGGATTGTTCCGCCTGCATCCTGACGCCGAAGATGGTGGATGTCGGCTCCCATCCCAATATCACATTACTGACCTGGAGTGAAGTGGAGAAAGTAGAAGGCTACGTTGGCAGCTTCACGGTGACCGTTCGCAAGAAAGCCCGCAAGGTTGATGAAGAACTTTGCACCGGATGTGGGATCTGCCAGGAGAAATGCCCGAAGAAAGTCATTGACAATGTATTCGAGGCCGGGCTGGGTTATCGCAAAGCCGTATATACGCCCTTCCCACAAGCCGTGCCAAATTTTCCGGTCATCGATGTTCCCAACTGTACCTATTATGAAAAGGGAACCTGCAAAGCTTGTGAGATATTCTGCGCCCCCAAAGCCATCGTCTTCGATCAACAGGATCAAATCCTGACCCTCAAAGTCGGCAATATCATTCTGGCCACAGGCTATGATCTATTCGATGCGCGCCGCATGACCAACTATGGCTACGGCAGATTGCCCAACGTTTTCACGTCGCTGGAGATGGAACGCTTGTTCAACGCGGCAGGTCCTACGAATGGCAACGTGGTTTTAAGAGACGGAAAAACGACGCCGCAATCGGTTGGCATCATTCACTGCGTCGGTTCACGCGACAAGAACTTCAATAATTACTGCTCGGTGATTTGCTGTATGCAGAGTTTGAAATTTGCCCATCTCGTCCACGAGCGCACGGGCGCGACGGTTTACAACTTCTACATTGACATACGTGCAGCGTTCAAGGACTACGATGAGTTCTATCAGCGCGTGTTGGAAGAAGGGACTTTATTTGTGCGCGGCAAAGTCGCTGAGGTATCGGATGTGCCGCGAGTCGAAAGCGAAAAAGGCAAACTCATCATACAAGTCGAGGATACGCTGATCGGCAAACAGCGCCGCATCCCGGTGGACATGGTGATTTTATCCGCGGGTTTGGAGCCGCGCAAAGACTCGAAAGAAACAGCCAGGACGTTCGGTATCTCGTGTTCGGCAAATGGTTGGTTCACTGAGAAACATCCGAAGCTTGATCCCGTTGCAACGATGACCGAAGGTATTTACATCGCAGGCTGCGCTCAGGGGCCCAAGGACATTCCAGCCAGCGTCGCGCAGGGTGCGGCTGCTGCAGCACGTGTGCTTGGCAAGATCGAGCAAAAAGCAGTCGCCCTGGAACCGATACGCGCCAGCGTGGTCGAAGAGAGATGTTCGGGCTGCCGCATCTGCAACGGCTTATGCCCATTCAACGCCATCACATTCCACGAAGACCGCATGGTCACCGAGATCAATCCCGCGCTGTGCCAGGGTTGTGGAACGTGTGTGGCTGCCTGCCCCGCAGGTGCGATTACCGGCACAGGCTTCAGCAACGATCAGATCATGGCGCAGATCGAAGGCCTGATGATGTTGAATGTTGAACCGGAACCGGTAGCCGCTTAGGAGANNATTTGAACCCACCATCATCGGCTTCACCTGCAACTGGTGTTCGTATCGGGCGGCGGATTTAGCCGGAACTGCCCGCATCAAATACCCGCCCAACGTCCGTTTAATCCGTTTAATGTGTTCCGGGCGGCTTGATCCGACCTTCGTGTTCAAGGCCCTCGCCAGCGGCGCAGACGGCGTAATGATCACCGGATGTCATCCGGGTGAATGTCATTACATCGAACAAAACTATAAAGCCTTGCGCCGCATTCAGTTGATGAGACGCACGCTGCAAGGCTTTGGACTTGAACCCGGGCGCATCCGCCTGGTTTGGGCTTCCGCTGCAGAAGGCAACAGGTTCGCCAGCGAGGTAGCTGCCTTTGTCGAAGAGGTGCGCGCCCTCGGTCCGCTTCATTGGGGCAAGAATGGGAATGTGCCTTCGATCGCCGCACCGGCAGCCATCCAGAAAGAAGAGGTGCCCGCATGACCGCAAAGCCAAAATTCGCAATGTACTGGGCGGCATCCTGCGGCGGATGTGACATTGCCGTGTTGAACACCCATGAAAAAATCCTAGATGTGGATGCCAACTTCGATGTGGTTTTCTGGCCGGTTGCCATGGATGCCAAGTATAAGGATGTCGAAGCCATGGAGGACGGCTCGATTCTGCTGACGCTCTTCAATGGCGGCATCCGCAACGATGAGAACGAACACATGGCCAAATTGCTCCGCAAAAAATCCAAGATCCTAGTTGCGTTTGGTTCCTGCGCCAGTGAAGGTTGTATTCCCGGATTGGCCAATTTCAGCGACTCGCGCGAGATCGTCCAGACGGCCTATAACACCATTACAACGGATAACCCCAACGGCATTTATCCAATGACCTCCTACAATATGCCGGAGGGCGAAATCCATATTCCGACGATCCTGCCNNGTGGATTACTACATGCCCGGCTGCCCGCCTGAGTCGAATCAGATCGCGGCTGTGATCGATCTGGTAATACAGGTTGTGCAAGGCAAAGCCGAATTGCCGCCCAAAGGCAGCGTGATCGGCGCCGGCGACTCCACGGTCTGCGACGAATGCAAGCGGGCGCGCAATGTCAAGAAGATAAAATCCTTTGAACGCATCTGGGGTATTGTGCCTGATCCTGCCCTATGCCTGCTCGAGCAGGGCATCCCATGCAACGGCCCTGCCACACGCAGCGGATGCAACGCACGCTGTCCAATTGCCGGCGCGCAATGCATCGGATGTTACGGCCCCGCCGCAGGCGTAAGCGATTATGGCGCCCGGCTGATCTCATCGTTTGCTTCAGTCCTGGACGCGAACGAACCGGAAGAAATTGATCGCATCCTGGATGGTTTGGTGGACCCGGCGGGTCAGTTCTATCGCTTCAATTTAGCGGGTTCCTTGTTGAGAGCCGGAGTTCCCGCCTGGAAGAAAGAGAAGGCTTAATATGACCCAACGTTTAACAATTGATCCCATCACACGCCTCGAAGGCCACGGCAAAATCGAAATCTTTTTGAATGATGATGGCGATGTCGCCAACACCTATTTCCAGATTCCCGAACTGCGCGGCTTCGAACGTTTCTGCGTTGGGCGCCCCGTGGAAGAGATGCCGCTTCTTACCAACCGCATCTGCGGCGTCTGCCCCGAAGCGCACCACATGGCCGCCGCCAAAGCGGCCGATATGGTCTACCATGTGGATCCTCCGCACACGGCGAAAATGCTGCGCGAGCTGCTCTATAGCGCCTTTTACTTTACGGATCACACGACACACTTCTACGCCTTGGGCGGCCCCGATTTCATCATGGGTCCCGATTCGCCGGTTGCAGAACGCAACATCCTCGGTGTGATCCACAAAGTCGGACTCGAGGTTGGCGGCAAGGTCATTCAAGCGCGCAAATATGGACACACGGTCGTCGAGATGATCGGTGGGCGAAAAGTCCACCCATGCACATCCATCCCGGGCGGGCTCACCAAGGGCATCACGGAAGAACAGCGCAAGGAGATCGAGAGCATGGGACACTGGGCGATTGAATTTGCCCAATTCAGCCTGAAAATCTTCAGCGATATTGTGCTGGGCAATCAGAAATATGTGGATCTCATCCTCGGCGATATTTACAACCATCACACGTACTACATGGGCACCGTGGATGAAAACAACAAAATCAATTTCTACGACGGCAAAGTGCGCGTGGTGGATCCCGATGGAAAGGAATTTGTCAAGTACGCGCCGAAGGATTACACGGAGGTCATTGCCGAACACGTTGAGCCGTGGACTTATCTNNTATATGGCAACGCCGCTTTCGAGGCTTAATGCATCGGACGGATTTGCAACTCCGCGCGCACAGGAGGAATACGACAAGTTCTATAAGACGCTGGGCGGCAAGCCGGTGCATCAGCGTCTCGCCATCCATTGGGCACGCCTAGTCGAGCTGCTCTACGCCGCCGAACGCTGGGTTGAACTGGCGACCGATCCGGAAATCACTTCCCCCAACTTCCATACCATTCCAACCGAGAAACCGACCGAAGGTGTGGGCATCGTGGAAGCGCCGCGCGGCACGCTCACGCATCATTACTGGACGGATGAGCGCGGGGTTGTGACGAAGGTGAATCTCATCGTCGGCACCACCAACAATTACGCACCCATCAGCATGTCGATCAACAAGGCTGCCTCCAGTTTGATCAAGAAGGGCACTGTGGTCACCGAAGGGATGTTGAACATGGTCGAGATGGCCTTTCGCGCCTACGATCCATGCTTTGGCTGCGCGACCCATTCCCTGCCCGGCCAAATGCCTCTTGAAGTGACCATTCGCGATGCAAAAGGCGAAACGATTGAAGTATTAAAACGCGGATAAAGTCGAACAAGTCTAAAAAGTCCTACAAGTCTCACAAGTCTGGCAAGTTCTGCCTGCCGGGCTTGTGAGATTTGGTTTAACACGGTTTAAGCAAAAATCAAGCCTGAAAAGTGACGTTCGTGATAAAGCGACATTTAAATCCCCCCAAGTTCATCCACTATTGTTGTGATCGCAAACCAGCGTAATCCAGACTCTGGCGCGACCTTGCCCAGTGAAACAACCGCGATCGTTCAGCCTTTCACCAGCGCACGGTTTCAAATTCCTTGACGGTTTTAGGGATTGCTTGTATCATCGGTAATTGCAAGATGCCAGTACGTTATCGTGGGAAGAGGAACACAACGACCCGAGTGCACTTCGGCGGGTCGTTTGGTTAATGGACCGTTCGATGGACGTGCGACATCACCATTTCTTTTCTTTTTTGCCAGAAGGAGGCAAAGCAATG
The DNA here is from genome assembly GCA_003158885.1 of Anaerolineae bacterium. Taxonomy (GTDB): domain Bacteria; phylum Chloroflexota; class Anaerolineae; order Anaerolineales; family Villigracilaceae; genus Fen-1038. The sequence continues at coordinate 1,487 of PMLN01000160.1, read as the reverse complement.
TCCGAACGTATCGTCGGGACGGTCAAGTGGTTCAATGCGGAGAAAGGTTACGGCTTTCTCTCCCGCGAAGGCGGCGCGGATGTGTTCGTCCATTATTCAGCCATCCAGAGCGACGGTTTCCGCAAGCTCGTGGAAGGCCAGAAGGTGGAGTTCACGGTCGAGCAAGGTCCCAAGGGCCCGCAGGCCGCCAACGTGGTGCCGCTCTAAAACTCGCCTGACAAAAATCCCCGCTCATTTCTGAGCGGGGATTTTTTTATTTCGCATCCTGCACGGACTTTGGTAGGAGCGCACCCAATAAAGCGAATCCAATCCCGATCAGAATCAACCCAAACTTGAACGATGCGCACCAGAACGCGACTTGAGGCCAGGTTAAATTGACCCCATGCGCCAACGTTTCCCACAAGGCAATATTTTCAAAAGCATCGAACAATGCCGCGGCGAGGCTTCCCCACCCCACCCATATTCCGAGAGAAGCAAACCAACCGCCATGCCGCTTCAGCGCCAGCAAAACGCCCAACGCAATCGTGAGCGCGTAGGAGGGCATGAACAGATAATCCAGGCCCAGGCCAAGCGCGGCATACAGCTTCGCAAGCGGAGTCCATCCAGCCATGATCGCCGAGACGCGCTCAGGCGTGCGCGCCAACTCAAACGAGACAATGCCGTTGGGACTCAAGGGTCGATCCAAAAACCAGAAAACAATGAACAGCCCCAAAGTCCAAATGAGAAGCGCAATGAAAAGCGGCTTGCGAACGGACTCCGATACAAAGTTCAATGGATGTTTCATTTCGTCCCTCCCGTTTAAATACGGCAGGTCACGTTTGCAAAGTCCTCGAAGACGAAAACGTGACCTGCTGATAAGCCTAAATACTTTTTCGATACACGCGGTGATTTTTATATTCCACGCCGTTCAGGTTCTTCAAGTCGGCCCGCATTTGATGGGTTGTTTCGGCGACCTGCGTCATCTCCACGTGCTCAAATTGGTTGAAATCCAAAAGGGTTCTGCCCAACTCATTATAAAGGATGGCGTTACCGCCGATGCCTTGATATTCGGGCAGAATGCCCATGCCGTTGCCGGAGACGGTTTTTGTGCGTTTCATCTCCCATAACATATCAATCAAGCTGATGGGATTGAGATGTCCCTTAGCGCGCTGCAGCGCGGCGGACGCATCTGCGAAGGCAAACAAGAAGCCGACCACCTCGTCATCGTGCGTGATGATCTTGATCATGCGATGATCGGCAACCAGCATGATGTTATCCACCACGAACTTAACCTCGTTGGGGGTCAAGGGATAATATTCCCAATTATGGACAAAGGCCTTGTTATAAGCCTGGCCAATGCGGTCGGCCCAGGAGATCAATTCACGCTTGGTCTTGAACTGCTTGATCTTGAGATTGCCGCGCTCGGCCGCACGCTGTGCGATCCGCGCCACACGATCGGGGATGTTGAAGGCATCAGACGGCAGATAACAGGAGACAAAATCCACTTC
>PMLN01000200.1 GCA_003158885.1 Anaerolineae bacterium | reverse complement strand
GGAAACAGGTGATTTGGGTTGTGATTCATCAGTCACAAGTGCCTGAGCCACGTCAGTGCCGAGACTGGCAGCACGCCTGTTTAAGCTAAGCATCAAGCGTTTATGTCCATCTGCACGAAATAAGCTCACCCATTGATAGCGGCTTAAGCGTGGTGGAACATCACATTCTTCCAATTTCGCAGGAACAATAAAGATCATCCCTTCCGGTTTCTCTAATGCTTTGTCAAGCGCAAATGAAATCTCTTTCTGAACGAATCCCTCTTTATTAATTGAGTTTTTGGAAAGGCAAACCAAAATTACATCCGAAGCAAACAATGCCTTTGGAATTTCCACTTCCCAATTCTCGCCAGGCAGAAGGTCAAATTCATCCAGCCAGGGTCGCACACCGCGTTGTTTGAGATAACGATACAATTTCCGCACAGCGGGCTTATCTTGTGAAGCATGGCAGAGAAAAACGCGCAGAGGTCGAGGCATGAGGTCAATATCCCAATACGGACATATTATAACCGAAAGCCTGCCTTACTGAAAACAAAAGGTTTTTCGCCAAACATAGCGAAAAAACTTTCAACCCTTCGACTTTGCTCAGAGCAAGCTTTCAAACCTTCCAACCTTCAACGCCCCACCCGTCACTCCGTGACACCCTCCCCAAATGCGACGATGGAAATGTTGAGTGAAGATGCGGAGGTTGAATCGTCGGCATTTATGGAAGGAGAAATGAACCGTATGAGGCTGACGATAGGCATGGAATTTTGTTATCTGGACTCTGCGCCGCGCAGGTAGATAAAATTCAGGTCAGCTAATTTTTCTGCAAGCGCGTCACTCATATCATCTGCGCCCATACGCCATTCCCAATTGCCTCCCAGACGGCTGGGATAATTCATGCGCGCTTCACCGCCGAGACTGAGGATGTCCTGTATGGGGGCAATGGCAAACATGGCAACCGAGNNGCGTGCCGGTATAGGCCACACAATGCTGAATATAATTATGAGGCAGGAAAGGATCGGAAGGGCTGGAAAATCCAAACTGCAAGATGCGCATCCCCGGCAGACCGAACTCCGTGACTTGATAACGATGCGTGTTAGCCCAAAATAGAAATGTCAGGAAATGGGAAATAGAGAATGGTGAATAGTGAATGGGAAACGGGTCATGGATCATAGCTCATGGTAAACCTATTTCACGCCAAGACGCCAAGCCCGCCAAGAAAAAGCTGAAAATCTTTGCGTTCGCCTGCTTCATCCTTCATCTTTCATCATTCCCGATTCCCGAATAACGAGTATCTAATATCGAATATCTAATATCGAATATCCCCATTCCTTTTTCCTCAACAAATCCGTGGAAGCATTTCCCCGGCCAACATATCCACCACGCGCTGGCTGCCGAGGGCAGTCTTCATCAGGACATGGCCGCGCGGTTCAGCGGCCACTTGACCGATGACGACCGCCTCTTCGCCATAACGCGTCCGGTGCATGGCTTGCAACACGACATCTGCATCGGCGGGCGGGACGATGGCGATCAATTTACCTTCATTAGCTATATACAACGGATCAAAGCCCAGCATCTCGCAGGCCGCGTTGACTTGGGGATGGACAGGGATGGCCGGCTCGTTCAAGACAATCCCCACATTCGATTGAGAGGCGATTTCGTTCAGCGTGGTACCCAGGCCGCCGCGCGTCGGGTCACGCAAGACGTGCAGGTTGCTGGAGGCATCCAGCATGGCCGCGATCAGGTGATTGAGCGGGGCGACATCGCTTTGAATACTGGACTCGAAGCCCAGCTCACCGCGCGCACCCAGCACGGCAATGCCGTGATCGCCGATCGAACCGGACAAAATCACCACGTCACCCGGCCTGGCTTGCGCGCCGCCGACCTTCAAGCCCGGCCGCACCAGGCCCACACCCGCAGTCGTGATGTAGAGTCCGTCGGCCTTGCCCTTCTGAACGACTTTGGTATCACCGGCCACGATCTGAACACCCGCTTCTTCAGCAGCGGCTTTCATGGAAGCAATCACGCGCTGAAGCGTTTCGATGGACAACCCCTCTTCGAGAATAAAGCCGGCCGTCAAATACAAGGGTTTAGCGCCCAGCATGGCCACATCGTTGACCGTGCCGCAGATCGCCAGACGACCGATATCGCCGCCGGGAAAGAACAAAGGCCAAACCACATGGGCATCCGTGCTGATAGAAAGCCGTAAGCCGGGCGCTGCTTCGAGGAGCGCGGCATCGTCGCCCGCACGCAGAGCTATGTTATCAAAGGCGGGCAGGAAGGCTTTCTGGATCAGTTGATGGGTCATACGCCCGCCCGCGCCGTGTCCCATGACAATTTGTTCGTTATGCGACAAGGGCGGAGCACAGACCGCACCTTCGATGTTTACCGTTTCATCACTCATGATTTCACCAAATGATTGAATTCACCACAGAGAACACGGAGTTCAGAAAAAAGTTTTACAATCATTTTTACGCAACATGCTCCGCACTGAGCATGCGACCATATTGGTAGTACGCGGCGCAGGCGCCCTCGGACGAGACCATGGTCGCGCCCAGCGGATGCTCGGGATTGCAGATCGTCCCAAAGGCGGAACATTGATGCGGCTTTTTCAGACCCTGCAGGATTTGTCCCGCGATACACAACGGTGATTCCTCGGCCTGGATGGCCTCCACATCGAAACGCTTCTCGGCGTTGAAGGCGTCGAACTCCGGGCGCAGACACCAGCCGCTCATGGGGATCATCCCAATGCCGCGCCACTTGCGGTCACATTCCATGAAGACTCTTTGGATGGTTTTCTGGGCGGGCAGATTCCCTTCAAACGTCACCGCCCGCGAATACGCATTGGCTACTTCCAAGCGATCCGCTTCGAGCAATCGCACCGTTTGCAAAATACCCTGCACGATGTCGAGCGGCTCAAAGCCGGTCACCACCATGGGCACATTGAACTTCTGCACCAGGGAAGGATATTCCCAATAGCCCATCACGGCGCACACATGGCCAGCCAGCAAAAATCCCTGCACCCGATTCTCAGGAGATGAAAGGATAGCCTGGATGGCGGGCGGCACGCGCACATGCGAAACCAAAATGGAATAATTCTTGAGTCCCAGTCGCTGTGCCTGCAGAACGCTCATCACGTTGGCGGGCGCGGTGGTCTCGAAGCCNNACGACGCGCACATCGCCGCCCTGCGCCTTGACCGAGGACAAATCCCGCCCCGAGCCGGGCACGCGCAGCATGTCGCCATACGAGCAAAAGATCACATCCGGACGCGCGGCGATAGCGAGGGCCTTATCAATCAATTCGAGCGGGGTCACACAAACCGGACAGCCCGGCCCGTGCACCAATTCGATTTCCGGCGGCAGAAGTTGATCGAGCCCATGCCGTACAATGGCATGGGTCTGCCCGCCGCAGATTTCCATNNTCCGTTTCCAGGTTGGAAATTTCCTTGAGCAAATCGAGCGTCTCCCTGGCTTCCGTCTCGCTCAGGAGGCTGATGGCAAACCCAACATGGATCACACAATAATCATTGAGATTGGCTTCGGGAATAAAATCCAGACAAGCTTCGCGGAAAACCCCGCCGAAGTCCACCTTTGCCATTCGAAGCCCGCCCTTCTGGTAAATCTCGACAATCTTCCCCGGAACTGCAAGACACATTTTATCCTCGCAATCTGTGGACGGCGATGACCGCCTGCCCAAGCGAAAGGCCGCCGTCATTTGCCGGCACCTGACGATGTAGGTATACCGTGAATCCATCCCTGCGCAATAGTGACAAAGTACGTCCAATTAAGGTGAGATTCTGCCAAACTCCACCTGAAAGCGCCACATTCCGGATACCTGTGTTTTGATGTATTTTCCCGACCACAAGCCGGATCATTTCAGCCAGGCCATTGTGAAAGCGCGCCGAAATTTTCGAGGTGGGAATACCTGCCAAAACATCCTGGATCAATTCTTCGATTCCGGATTTCACAACCACCTGATCCTGATCCAAGTCAAATGAATAACTTGCCTTCTCGTCGGGATCGGCCAGCGCCTCGAATTCAATGGCGGCCTGCCCCTCGTAGTTGACGATCTGGCGCACACCCGCCAACGACGCAGCCGCATCGAAAAGACGACCCATGCTGGAGGTCAGCGGGGTATTGATCTTCTTCTGTAATTGGGTGTGCAATACGTATATTTCTTCCTTATTAAACTCGGCAACCGGCCCAAGACGCTCATCCCACTCGATGCCCAGCGACCAAAGCAACGCCAGTGCGGTACGCGCCGGCTTCTTGATGGAGGCGTCGCCGCCTGGCAGAGGAAAATATTGCAGATGGAAGGGCCGCTGGTAGGATTTGTAATCCGCGATCAGGAACTCGCCGCCCCAGATGGCCCCATCTTCGCCATAGCCCGTGCCGTCGAACGAAAGTCCGATCACCGGCTCCGAACCGTCCAGGCCGTGTTCCGCCATGCAGGCCGCGATGTGGGCATGATGGTGCTGGATGCTGAAGACCGGGATGTTCTCTCGCTCCGCGCGTTCCAACGCATAGCGCGTGGCGAGGTAGTCCGGATGCAGGTCACAGGCAATGGCCTCGGGTTTGACGCGGAAGAGTCTTTCGAAATGCTCCACCCCTTGCTCGAACGATTTCAGCGTTTCATAATTTTCCATGTCGCCGATATGGTGACTGAGGAAAGCATAATCCTTATGGGTAATGCAAAAGGTGTTCTTTAGTTCCGAGCCGGTCGCCAGCAAAGGCGGAACCTCCCACGGCAATTTAACCGGGAAGGGCGCATAGCCGCGCGAACGACGAAGGGGATAGATTTTCTTTTCAAAGACGCGCACCACGGAATCGTCACAGCGGACATGGATGTCACGATTGTGCATCAGGAAGGCGTCGGCCAGGGATGACAGTCTTTGGCGGGCATCCTCGTTATCGGTGGCGATGGGCTCTTCGCTTATGTTGCCGCTGGTCATAACTAAGGGATTAAGGGACAAGGGATTAAGGGATAAGGGATTGAGGGATAAGGGATTGAGGGATAAGGGATTGAGGGATAAGGGATGAAGAGGTTCGGCAAAAAGAAGATAATGCAAAGGGGTATAGGGCAGCATCACGCCGATGAAATCCTGACCGGGAGCGACCTCTTTGCAGATGTTCGATTCGGGTTTGCGGCGCAACAAAACAATCGGGCGCGCGCTCGAACTCAACAACCCGCGTTCGGCTTCACTGACATGACAATGCGCTGCCACCGTCGCAAGGTCGGGCATCATCAAAGCAAAAGGTTTATCGACGCGCAATTTGCGCCGGCGAAGTTCGGCTACGGAATCCGCGCGGGTCGCGTCGCAGGCGAGATGAAAACCGCCCAGGCCTTTGATGGCAACGATCCTGCCTTCGGCCAATAAGCGCCGCGTTTTTTGAATCGCATCATCCGTTGTGGCGTTTTGTGTGCCGCCTATTTCCAACCAGACCTGCGGCCCGCACTTGGGACAGGCAACCGGCTGGGCGTGAAAACGCCGGTTCGTTGGATCGGTATATTCGCGTTCGCAGTCGGGGCACATGGCAAAGGGCGCCATGGTTGTCTTGGAGCGGTCGTAGGGAATATCCTTAATGATCGTGAAACGCGGCCCGCAGTTGGTACAGTTTATGAATGGGTAACGATAACGGCGGTCGGAAGGATCAAAAAGCTCACGCAGGCAGTCATCGCAGATGGCTACATCCGGTGAGATCGGCTGGAAGGCGGAGTCAATGGATTCGGAGTGGACGATCTCGAAGGAACGGTAGCCGCTGGCAGGCACAAAAGCCGCGGTCAATCCGTCAATATGGGCCAGCGCCGGCGCTTCAGCGCGCAAAGCCCTGATGAACACATCCAAAACCGCGCGTTCCCCGTCCACTTCTATATCCACACCGGCGGAGGTATTGCGCACCCAGCCTTTGAGACCCAGGCGCGCCGCCAGGTTATAGACAAAAGGCCGGAAGCCAACACCCTGAACGATGCCGTCAATATGGATGTGAGCGCCTTGTAATGACATGATAATTTCTCTAAGAGGTCTGAAAAGTCTAACAGGTCTGACAGGTCTGACAGGTCTGATAGGTCTGATAGGTCTAAAAAGTCTGAAAGGTCAGACTCTATTCTCTATTCTCCATGACCCATTCACCATTACCGTCTTTTCAACGTTATGTGCCGTGCTTCACGTTTTGTAAAAGCCAAGCCACCCACTGCTCAAGCCCCTCGCCGGTGGTGCATGAAAGCGGGAACGTCATCACGCCCGGATTAAGCGCCTCCACGCCGCGCCGGAAAAAATCCATTTTAAAATCAATATACGGCAGGAGATCAATTTTGTTGATGACCAGCGCATCCACGCCGCGATACATGCCGGGATACTTGTAAGGCTTGTCGTCCCCTTCCGGGATGGAGGCGATCAAAACAGACTTATGCGTGCCGAGTCGGAAATCGGCGGGGCATACCAGGTTGCCGACGTTCTCCACGATCAGCAGGTCGAATTGCTTGAGATCGAGCTGTTCGAGGGCGCCGCGCAACATGACGGCATCCAGATGACATTCGCCGCCGGTATTGATCTGGATCGAAGCCTGCGCCCCGGCCGCGGCGGCCCGATCGGCGTCCAGCGAAGTGGCGATATCGCCATCCACCACGGCGATGCGCAATTGGCCGGATAGACGCGCGAGAGTTTGTTCGATCACAGAGGTCTTGCCCGCGCCGGGCGAGGCCATCAAGTTGAGCGAGAACACGCCCGCGGCATTGATACGGGCATGGTTTTCCTGGGCCAGACGATCGTTGGCGCTCATTATATTTTCCACAACAGATACGTTTAAAGGCATTTCACTGCTCCTTAAGATGAACATCCGAATCTTCGGCTGTTTCAATATCAATGGATTCGAGGCGAAATTCATCGCCCGCCGCAAGCCTCACATTCGTGCTTTCGCAGTTTGGGCAGGCCAAGTTCTCGCCGTCCACCGGGTAATGATGGCCGCAATCGAGGCAGCGGAACTCGGCGGGCACGCGCTGGAAATGAAGCGTGGCGCCTTCGGCTATTGTATCCTTGGCGATCATATCCCAATAGAACTGGACCGAGTCGTCCATCACGTAGGACAATTGTCCGATCAGTAAATACAGGTCGGTAACGCGCTTCGCCCCGGCTTGCTGGGCATGCCGGAGGGAAATTTCAAGGACGGATTGGGTGACAGACAGTTCGTGCATGCGCTTACTATGTAGTAGTGATGTGAGGTAGTCGGCAAATTATACGATATAAAGGTCGGAAAGTTCGATAGTTGGGTAGTTCGATAGTTCGATAGTTGGATGGTCGGAAAGTTTGAAGGTTGGAAGGTTGGAAAGTCTGAAAGGTTGGAAAGTTGGAAGAGGTGATAGTTGGATAGTCGGAAAGTTGAAAAGATCGGAAGGTTGAAAAGTGGTTGACAGGATATGCTCAATCTGATAAGATGGGTCAAATTTAGCGAAAACGGAGAAAAAATGTTAGAAGAACTCGATGTTCAAACCGTAACCGTCTCCCCGGCGGCTTCCAATGCCGTGAACAATATCTTGACAGAACGCAAACTCGATGGCTATGCGCTGCGGGTTTTCGTCTCCGGAGGCGGGTGCTGTGGGGTGAACTTCGGCATGGCGCTCGAAAACAACATTCGTGACCAGGATATCACCTTGGATGCCAACGGCGTAAAGCTGGTGGTGCTGGTGGTGGATGAGGTTTCGATTGACTCTACCTGCGCGGCGCACACATTGACTTCGTGAACGACCCAGAGCGCGGCGCCGGCTTTGTGGTGGACAGCCCGAACGCTCATGCCCATGAGCACGCGGACGGCGAATGCGAATGCGGCGGTTCGTGTTCGTGTAATAACTGAAATACAAAAAACGCTCTTCGTTTTGAAGAGTGTTTTTTTATTCCCTATTAAACCTAACCCCTTCCCTAAAAGTGAAGGGCGAAACATCTTTAGGGGTTACTACTCAGCCTGTTTTGCTGAAAACCAGCATATGTGGCTTTGGCAGCCCGATTTCCGCAGAAATGGTCATATATGGCGTAACCATATATGGCGAAAATTGCATTATTAGGCGCATCAACCCCATATATAGGGCCTTTCCGACACATGGCTGAGTAGTAACCTTTAGGGCAGATTTACCTCCCACAACATCACCGTTTTGTC
>PMLN01000167.1 GCA_003158885.1 Anaerolineae bacterium | reverse complement strand
CTGACATTGCGCTGTAATGTTAGTTGTGTCATTTCTATATTATTCTCATGCAAAAGTTAAATAAAAAAATTCTTTTTCATCGCGCTGAGCGAAGTCGAAGGCCGCAGTCGAAGCAGGGCCGCCGAAACCATTACAGGATTATCCTATCTCCAGCGTGATCTTTCCAAATTGTTCGCCGTTTTCCAGTCTCTTCTGTGCGGCCGCCGCCTCTTTCAACGGGAAGCTTTGATCGAGCGCCGGCCTCAGCTTGCCCGCCACCACCAGATCCATCACGGTGACAAAATCCTTGATCGGACTCATGGTCGAGCCGATGATGGACAAATGCTTCGCAAATATGAACCGGTTGTCAATTTCAAATTTAGGCCCGCCGCTGTTGCCGACCGTTAATAATCTTCCTCCTTTACGCAGTGCGCGCAAACTAAGCGGGAACGTTGTGCCCACGTTGTCAACCACAATATCGGCGCCGCGCTTGCCCGTCGCGGCATACACCGCCTTTGACCAGTCTTCCTCTTTTGACCGGTCGATCACCGCATCTGCGCCAAGCGCCTCTGCCATCTTTAATTTCTTTGCGTCCGAGCCTATCACGATCACGCGCGCCCCGCCGAATTTTGCCACTTGGATGCTGGCCGTATTGACCCCGCCGCCTGCGCCGACGATCACGACCATTTCTCCGGCCTGCATTTTTCCGCGCGTGATCAGTGAATGCCACGCGGTTTGAAAGACCAGCGCCGCGCCTGCCGCAATTCGCAGTTCGAAGTCCGGGGGCAGTTTATACAATTGCTTCGTGGGCAGGCTGATATATTCCGCGTAGGTGCCTCGCCTCGTTTCGCCCAACAGGTGCCAGTCGCGGCACATGTTGTCCATGCCCGCCAGGCAATACTCGCATTTTCCGCAGCCCACGTTGGCGTTGATGACCACATGCCCGCCGATTGCAAAATCGCTGACGCCCTCGCCCAATTGAACGATTTCACCCGCGCCGTCCGCGCCGTTGATGTGGGGGAGTTCCAGCTTTAATCCCGGCCAGCCTTTGCGGACGGTAAGGTCGACTCGGTTCAAAGCCGCCACTCGTAATCGCACCAGGGCTTCGCCGGCCTTCGGCTTGGGGGTTGGAAAGTCGCTGTATTCCAGCACTTCCGGCCCGCCGTGTTGATGAAAAAGAATGGCTTTCATGTTTTGTTACCTTGCTTCTCCATCATTGTGTTTGATCCAAAGCCAGATACAACTCACAAGACCCTAGCCTTTCATGGACGATCTGCACAGGATTTATTTCATGCCCAATTCGTTTCGCGCGATCACTAATCTTTGGATCTCGCTTGTGCCTTCATAGATCTCNNGTGAATCGCTCGCCGGTTTTCTTGGAGCGTTCCTTGGCCATGGCCGCGTTGTAGATCAGCAGGCGTGAGGCTTCGATCCGTGTTTTCATATCTGCGATTTTGAAGCCGATGCCCTGGAATTCCCCGATCTTCTGGCCGAAGGCCTCGCGCTCGCGCGCATAAGCCACGCTGGCTTCGTAGGCCGCTTCCGCGATTCCCAGTGCTTGTGAACCGATCCCGATCCGCCCCACATCCAACACGGTCATTGCAATTTTAAATCCGGCCCCTTCTTCTCCCAGCCGGTTCGCTGCTGGCACGCGGCAGTTTTCGAAGATCAGCTCGCTGGTAGCCGAGGCGCGGATGCCGAGCTTTGGCTCCTTTTTCCCGCGCACAAACCCGGCTGTGTTCCTGGCATCGACCAGGAATGCGCTGATGCCTTTTTGCTTTTTCTCCGGGTTGGTCACCATGAAGACCAGCACGAAATCCGCCACCGGTCCGGAAGTGACCCACAGCTTTCGTCCGTTCAGGATGTAGAAATCGCCCTCGCGCACAGCCCGGCTTTTCATCGTCCCCGAGTCCGAGCCGGACATGGGTTCGGTCAGCGAGTAGGCGCCGATGGCCTGTCCTGCCGCGACTGGCTTTAGGAATTTTTGCTTCTGTTCCTCCGTGCCGAATTTCAAGATGCCGTGGCAATACAGGGAATTGTTTACCGACATCACCACGCCGTGCGCGGCGTCCGCTTTGCTGATCTCTTCGAGCGCCAGCACGTAGGATAAAGTGTCCATCCCTGCGCCGCCATATTCCTCCGGCACTTCGATGCCCATCAATCCCAGCGCCCCCATTTTCTTGATGGTTTCATAGGGGAACTCGCCGCTCTCATCGAATTTTGCTGCGATGGGCGCAATCTCCTTTTGTGCGAAGTCTCGCGTGGTATCCCGGATCATGATCTGTTCTTCGTTCAGGGGAAATAAAGCCTCGCTCATCTCTGCCTCCAAGGAAAAGTCTGTGGCGATTATACTGTAGACCCTTAGGGTTTCTGTTTTAATATGCAGCCTATTATCGGTATTACCACCAACCATTCCAGCAATGCCTATAACCAGACGACCGTCCTGCTGAACGAGGCTTATGTCAAAGCCATCCTGCAGGCGGGGGGCGTACCGGTTTTGATCCCTTCGTCCATTGCGGAGAATGGCTGGGATGCACTGTATGCCCGTCTGGATGGAATCCTTTTCTCCGGCGGCGGTGATATCTCCCTCGCTTACTTCGAGGGCGATCCGCATCCACGCATTGACGACGTAGACCCTCAGCGGGATGCCGTTGAATTGAACATGCTCCGGGCTGCCGTTTCGGACGGCAAGCCGTTTCTCGGTATCTGCCGCGGCTGTCAGGTTGTGAATGTGGGGCTGGGCGGAACCCTATATACTCATCTTCCCGATCAATTCCCGAATGCGCTCGATCATTCCTACCCTGGCAACATGCGGACGGTGCTGGTGCATGAGGTCAAGATCGAAGAGGGGACGCATATTGCGGATGTGTTGGGCGAGCCGATTGTCAGGGTCAATAGTCATCACCATCAGGGATTGAAGGATATCGCGGCCTCGCTCCGCATTGCAGGTCATTCGCCCGAT
>PMLN01000041.1 GCA_003158885.1 Anaerolineae bacterium | reverse complement strand
CTGCGCTCCTTCCTGTTCTTTTTGCTGGATGAGGGCTATACCCTGCCGCAGTCGCTTTTGCGTATTCCATGTTTGAAACAGCCTGAACCCCTGCCGCGCTATCTCACGGATGAGCAGGTTGGCAAATTGCGGGAGGGTTTCGAGCGGGAAATTCGAGAATCCAAGCTGGAAAGTCACCTGCGCTTGGCTTTGCTGGGACGCGCTGCCTTTTATCTGCTCTGGCAGGGCGGGATGAGGCTGGGCGAAGTGGAGGAATTGCGCTTGGAAGACCTGGATTTGGTTCAAAAACGCCTTTCCGTGCAGGATGGCAAGGGCCGCAAAGACCGCACGGTCTATCTTCCCGAAACGGCCATCCATGCCTTGCAGGAGTACCTGGCCGTGCGCGGCGGTGGAACACCGGGCAGCGGAGACCATGTTTTTCTGTACCGCAATGCGCCTTTGAGGAAGGATTTGATCCGCGGACGCTTGAATGCCATTGGCGATAAGGTGGGGGTGAAGGTCTTTCCCCATCGGCTGCGCCACACCTGCGCCACGCAATTGCTGAATGCGGGCTGCCGGGTCACTTCCATCCAGAGATTTCTGGGTCACAAGGAGCTTTCCAGTACGATGATCTATGCCCGCGCGCATGACCAGACGGTGGCCGAGGATTATTTTGCGGCCATGGAGAAGGTCGAGAAAGGTTTGAAGATGGGTGAAGAGTATTAGGATGAGTTGTTAAGGTTCAATCTAGAGAAGGCTATAACCACACACCAAGCGGAGCATCAATCGCACTTGTCTCCCTTCCAAAAAAGTACGGAATTATCCACGCCTTCGTAGAGCGAATTTCCGGCTCCACCTACCGGGATGTATAAAACACTTCCCATACCTAACGGAAAGCCTTTGAATGGATCAAACACCAGCACAATTCGATGAACTGCAAACGGGTCATTGGAGGAAGTATCCAACTTCCATATACCGTGTACATTTATGCGCTCCGGTAAATATCCTTCATAGACAAAGCGATCGCTCGGAATGTTCTTGGCTTCAAAGGTTCCATCACCAAAGAATTCAAAGGAGGCACACGGAGAAGAATGATCATTGGATGTGCGATGTTCTGTCCATAATCCAACCATATCCTTTTCAGTAGGCTTGGATGGAAGACATGACACCAGTGTCAAAGCCAGCAACCAAACAACACTTATGAGTCGAATTTCAGTTAAGCGATTTCGCATAAAGCACTCATTTGTATTCGTACGAGATAGTTTCATCCCACCAGAAGTTTTGTGTCACCGTTGACATTGGGCCGTTTGGAACAAGATTGTTGGTGGCGGGTTCAATATAATTTTTCCAAAAAGGTGTATATCCTATTACTGGTGGATGCGTAGCTGATGCTAGCGTTGAATCGTTATTTACATGGATAAGGATTACAGCCGTCTGATCATGAGGGTCTACGCTAACAACATAATAATGCAGTTCGTATGAACCCAAATAAGTAGCTGCTAAGTTCCCTGTTTTTCCAAATGTAAGCAAGGTTGAATAGTCATTAAAATATTTCGGCACACCCTGCAAGCCACTTAGATCATAATCATCTCTGTCGGGTTGATAATTGCCTTGAGCAATTCTTCCAGCCACAACACTTTGTACTTCACCGATATGTTCGTGTTGTTGTAATAGCTCGGTAAAAGGATCACCTTCTCGGAATTCATGATCGCGGGCTCCTTGTCCTGTTAACCATTCAACTCCAACATCCCAAGGCGTTGCTGGATCTCCTCCTTTAGGGGAGGGCGGAACTGGGGGTGGTGGAGGTGGAGGAGGTAAATATTCAGCTTCACATTCTGCTGTAGTACACCACCATGGATCATGTCCTGTCGGGTCAGAATTTTTGATGGGATTATCGAACGCGTACTCGTAGCGATTCCAGGATTGGGGATTATACGGCTGTGGTATGATGCTGTCAGGCTGGGTGAACTGGTTAAGATAAGACCTGCTATTAGGAGTCAAGGGAATTATGAGAGCGAATAATGCGGGACATAAGGTCGATTCTCCTTCAAGATCACATAGACCCTGATCAATAGTTTTCTGCATACTGCTCCCAACGCCACACGATGCGCCTTGCCTTCCTTCCGCTTCTTATCATAATAGCTTTTCAGTTCCTCGTTATGCAGCAGCGACATCGAAGCCGCCTGCCACAAAGCCAGGCGCAGATAGGCCGAGCCGCGTTTGCTCATGTGCATCTGCTGAGCTTGGAATTGCCCGGATTGATGTACCGTGGCATCGATGCCTGCATACGCGACCAACTTCTCCGGACTCTCAAAGCGCTGGATGTCACCGATCTCCGCTAGGATGGCCGCCCCGCTCGCCAAGCCAACACCCGGGATGGAGGTGATGTGTTGTGGCAGCAGCGCCATCAATTCCTCGAGCGATTTTTCCACTTCTTCGCGTTGTTCTTCCAGTAAATCGATCTGAGCCAGCAAGCAGCGCATTTCGACATGGACGGCATCCGCCAGAAAACCAACTCCGATGGACTTCTGTGCCTGTTCCTGGATCTGTTTGGCTTTCTCCGCGCCAAAGCGTTTGCGGCTGGTCTTGGATAGCAGGTCGGTCAGTTCCTGCAAATCGAAATCAGAAAACTCCTGCGCGGACACCGCTTCCCGAAGCAATGCACGCGAAGAAGATACAAAGACATCCGAGAACAACTTCTCGTATTCTGGAAAGACACGATCCAGGATCGTCAGCAGCTTGCGCTTGCAATCCCCGATCTGGTCCGAAAGCCAAAAGCGGAAGCGGGTGAGTTCCCGCAACTGCATCAGGGTGGGAATATCCTGCTTCGTGGCGGGCAGGTTGGAGATGCGCAGGAAGTCTGCAATCCAGACCGCATCAGTACGGTCGTTCTTCACCTTGCGGATGCCGCTCTTGCGATAGGCCGCCACCTGCATCGGGTTGATCACCGAAACCGGGTAGCCATGGCGTGTCAGTACATCGTAGAGCGACAGCCAGTAATGGCCGGTGGCTTCCAATCCAATGGATACTTCCGTTCCCAGGGGCTTCAACTGCTCCAACAAAACATTCATCCCAGCCTGGGTATTTTCGGTGGCAAAGACCGCCACTTGCGGATGACCGTGCTCATCCAGCACCGCCACCGCGTGCTTGCGTTTGGCGACATCGATGCCGCAATAGTACATCACAATAGGCCTCCTTCCGTGAGCCTGGGATGGAGCGAGGCGTCCTCAGCCTGCCATGAGCCTCTCAGCCTGGTGTGTGTTGCGCCGCAGAACGGCAACCTGCTTATTCGAGACCTNNGAGACCTCTCATGGCGCTGAGGCGACAGTCTTATCTGCGAGGCAAATCCTCAAGGTCATATCGTCGTCCTCAGCTTCCACAGCCTGAATGGTACCCCGATTTGCCCACTTTTTGCCATTTTCATGGCATTTTCCGGGATGCCAGAGCTATTCAGATGTATAATTCGAACACCCCCACATCAGAAGACGGACTTGGCTGTTTTCCAGCTTGGTTCGTCTTTTTGTTCTGGTCGCAATTATCGATGGGTTATCAGTAGGGTCAGGGGACCTTGCGCCAGAAGGTTTATGGGGTTACCGTGAACGGAATTTCCTTCTCTACAATAGCTTTCGGGTCATTACAAATATTTCCCTTGATAGTGACCTTCATTGCTGTTGGACCGCTAATTTGGGAGGCAGATAAACCCGGAGTCAGGATAACAACTTTAATATCCAAGAGATTTCCGTGAGGTTCAAGTTTATTGTTCATCGGATGGACATAAGTTTCCAAATTGCTTGTTTGTGTCCAAGAATCGTTTTTNNTATTCCAAAGTCATCGGGAAATTCGATACAAGCCGTTGACATATTGGTCAGCCAGAAAGTTAGAGCCTCGGAGACCTTAATGACAGGACCATCAATAAATTTTATTGAAAGATCTGAACCAGAAACTCTTTGGGATGTTGGCGAACAAGATATCAAGACCAACATCGATAAAAAGCCGATTACTAAACATGGTTTAATCCTATTTACCATTTAGAACCTCTTAAGGATAAAAAATGGGACTCGCACAACCTGGCGGCGGTGTCAAACCTGGGAAAAAGTTGACATTTAAGTTAAAACTTACATCGCCATTATGGACAACGACAAATATTTTGAGTGTAGTATTACTACTGTTGGATGTATATTGATTTACATTCAACATAGTTTGATGGCCTGGGGAAATAGGCTGTGAGGATCCGGGTAATTCAATATTACCAGCCGCACCAGGATATAATCCCATGCCGGACACAACAAGGGTAGTTTTCGAAGAGTTGATCACATTAATATTATTGATTTCGAGGCCATTGGTGCGCAATTGCCAAGTGACATTTATAGCAACGGGCATGAATCCGCCTTTATTCGTATTAAAATCTTCGGCTGCACCTGCCGCGGATGCAGCACCTGCGACCCCAAATGGAGCAGGACTCATTGAGTTGTAATTCAATTCAGGTGTTCCGCCAGCGCCGTCATATGATTCTTGTGCACTTGTGCTAAGGCTGTAATTCGCCATATCCGAATATGATATTACATTTACAACAATCGCTCGCTCTCCTCCGACAATTGTAGTATTGTCATCAGGGCCAATAGTAGTTTTAGATGGTGGAAGTGAAGGATCATCCTGTGAACACTCGGGGGTTCCATAGCCATAATAACTGCACGGATCATCTTTTGGATCATGCCCAGTGGGGTCTGTCGTATTGACAGGATTCCCAAACGCGTACATATATCTGTTATAGCTCTGGGGATTGTAGGCATCGGGGATCAAGGTATCTGGCTGCACGAACTGGCTTATACCAGGGTCATACCACCT
>PMLN01000353.1:4423-13030 GCA_003158885.1 Anaerolineae bacterium | reverse complement strand
TTTTTTCAACGCGAAGGGCGCGAAGTACGCCAAGAAAAAGAAATCTTTGTGCTCGCTCTTTGAGGGTGGCGGGCTGCGCGCTCTTTCCCCTGAATTTGAGAAAGCCATATTTGAACCGCTAAAGCGCAAAATCTCCGAGGCAGGCAGCCCTCGGAGATTTTGTTAACAGCCGTTATGTGAAGTTACTGTAAGGATTGGATGCGTGGCAGTTCTTATATCCTGCGGATCATCCGGATCACCAGGAGCAGGACTGCCGCTCCAACGAAGGCCGTAACGATATCATTGAGGATGCCGGAGCCGATGGAGATATGCAGGATACCGAACAACCAGCCGCCGATGAAAGCGCCGAGGATGCCGATGATGACCGTTCCAATGCAGCCGGCGCTTACACCGCCGATCAGCCATTCGGCCAGCAGGCCGGCAATCCCGCCGACGACGATCCAGGTCACAATTGAATTTAGTGTCATAGCAGACTCCTTTCGTCCCTGTAAGTATAACGGGACATCCCGTTCCGTGTGATTGCAGGATTATTTTTCCGGGCACAGCCACAGGGATGGGAAGAAGCGCGCCGCATACACATAGCTCTCGAAGGTGCTGTCCAGCGGCCGATCCGACCAGCGGTTCCAAACCTTATCCATGCGCGGGTGACGCTGCGAGACATCCAGCATATATTTTGCCACTTCCTCATCCGAGACCGGCTCGGCAATCGCTGCGAACTTTCTGCGTCCCACCTGCACTGTAACGTGTGGATTGGCGCGCGCATTTCGATACCAGTCGGTCTTTCCGCCCCAGCCCGCCGCGATGCGGTAGCGGTCATGCTCACGGTCGTAAATATATTCCAGCGGCGTATGACGCAGCTTGCCGCTTTTGCGGCCTGTGGTGGTCAATAGCAAAACGAATTTACCAATCAACCAACCCATACCAAGCTTATATTCAAGGATCGGAATCTTGAAAATCCATTTAAAGACCGGTCCCGGACTGTTTTGCAAGACCAGTTTATCCATGATGAAGGATTCGAGCTGGTTATAGATTCGTTCCCCGATACCGATCTTATTCATTGATTCCTCTCGCGTTTAGGATACAACCGACCTTGCTGTGCTATGCCAACCGGGCAATCATGATGACTTGTTCGTTTCCGATAGAATTTCGCCCAAGAGAATTTAAATTTTTTGAGAGCAACGCATTGAAAGATAAAATTTCACGTTCAGTATATTTTGGCGGTTCTTCATGTGAAATATGTCTCACCGCTTCGCCGATGATTTCGATTTGTCGGATTGCCCCATCTTGAAGCAAACTGGTCGCTTTGAATTTTGTCTCGCTTACCCCGCGTAAATATTCTTCCATAGTTGAGATGGCATCAAGGATGTGCCGAAGGTAAATGCTGTCATCCTTTTTCATACACTACCTGCATTTCCTTCAATATCTGTTCGCGCAGATAAGGACTGATGGCGGCCTCGGTCAGCAAGTCCACTTTGCGGCCCAGCGCCTCGGAAAGTTCGCGCTCCAACCGCACTACTGCGAGCAGACTTTTTCGTTTGGAAAAACGGACGATTACATCAATATCGCTTTTCCTTTTGGCTTCCCCGCGCACCATCGAACCAAAGATGCCCACCATCGAAACGTCGTTTTGGCAGCAAATATCAATCAAACGAGTCACATTGAAAGGATAAGATGCCATTACTATATTTTACATCAAAACCTCAGCAGCTCGCATCCACTACCGTGACCTTATCATCTTTATTGGGAATGATGCACAAAAACTCAAACGGCTCCTCGCCTGTGTTCTGATAGGAATGTACCACGCCTTCAGGAATAAAGACCACATCCCCGGCTTTGACATGATGGATCTCTTCGCCGATGGTGATGGAGGCTTCACCGCGTAAAACATATTGTTCGTGCTCGACCGTGTTCGTGTGGCGCGGCATGCCTCCATCCCTTTGCATGGAGAATTTACGCAGGGCGAAGTTCGGGCCTTCCCTGGACGAGATCAAAACCTGGATCTTCGTATCTTTGGCATTCAAAACATCGTTGGCTTCCACATCCACAGCATGTTTGACGGTCATTGCTATTTATCCTTTCTGTAATACCAATTCTTCTTATTGTTTCTCGAAGATATACAACATCCGCTCCGCACCGCCTGGACGGATGATTTTTCGGTCAAGATGAAAACCAATACGCTCCGCCACGCGTGCTGAAGCTTCATTCTCCGGTTCGATCAGGGCAATCAATCGTCTCAGCCTCATTTTATTTAAAGCATAATCGCGTAAAGCAGAAGAAATTTCAGTAGCAAATCCTTTGCCCCACGCTGATGGCATGAACGCGTATACAAGTTCGATTTCCTGTTTGCCTTCCACTTCTTTATCAAGTAATCCGCAATAACCGATCATTTCTCCGCTGGTTTTTTCGATCACAGGCCATTGGTCATATAGCAACGGATTAGAGTTACTTGCATCCTCTTTGAAGGCTTTCTCTAGCAGAGTCGCATTCCTGGGACCGCCCATGAAGCGAGTCACATCGATATCAGTCCACATTTTTACGAGGGCAGGAATGTCCTCTGCCTTCGTATTGCGAAGTAAGAGTCGTTTGGTTTCAAGAGAAATATGCGGCATTATTCTTTTTGGATATTTCCTTCCCGCACTTTCCAAACTTCCGCTTTCTGAACAAACTCCGAAGCGAACATATGCTCGTCAGTCGCAGTGAACAACACTTGCTCAGCATCGCTGACATAACTTAGCAAGTCAGCCCGGCGCTGTAAATCCAGTTCCGCCATGACCTCATCCAGCAGGATCACCGGCCATTCGCCCGTGCGCTCCTTCATCCAATTCACCTCGGCCAGTTTCAACGCCAGCAAGGTTGTGCGGATCTGCCCGCGCGAACCGTAATCACCGAGGTCAATGCCGTTGGTGAGGAAACGCAGTTCGTCGCGATGCGGGCCGATGGTGGTCACGCCGCGCGCGATCTCTTCGGAACGGAGTTCCTTTAACCGCGTTGAAAAGCCCTTTTGGATTTCGTCTGTTTTGAGCGCGGAGCGATCCGTGTCCGTGGTCAACTTCATGCTGATCGGCGGCAGCGGATCATACGCCGGCTGATAATTCAACCGCAAGACTTCACGTCCATGAGTCAATTCATGGTGGACGCGCACGGCGAGTCGTTCGATCTGCTGGACAGCTTCGATGCGCCATTGAATGATCTGTGCGCCGAGGCGCACCAGCGTTTCATCCCAGACTTCGAGCTGGTCGCTGTTTCCTCCGTTTTCACCCAGCATTTTCAACAACGCGTTGCGCTGGCTGAGCGCCTGGTTGTAATCGCTCAACACGCCTGCATAGGCCGGGACAGTCTGCGCCAGCGCCAGGTTGAGATAGCGCCTGCGTTCTTCGGGACCGTCCTCGATGATGCCCGACATCTGCGGCACAAAGATGACCGCGTTGAAATGGCCGATGATCTCATTGATTTGTTTCTTCACGCCGTCGAGCAAAACTTCCTTGCGCAGGCGTTGACCGTTGATTCCGGTCGGTTCAAGGATCAAGCGCGCTTCGAGTTTATGTTTCTTTTTGTTCCGCTGACCCACAGGGTCGCTTCGCTGATCCACAGGATCGCTTCGCTGATATTCTGCCACAAGCCGCGCGACTGCCAGGGGATTTTTTGCTTCAACGAAATTGATCAATTGGCGGTCGGTGTTGGTTTGAAAGGATGTGAACGATGCGAGGAAATAAATCGCTTCGAGGATGCTGGTTTTGCCCTGTGCGTTATTGCCAACCAGTAATATCACTCGCCGCGGCAGATCAAGATCCAGGCGGGCGAAGTTGCGAAAGTTGGTCAGGGAGAGATGGTTGAGGTGCATGGTTTTTTCCCTTGTCCTTATCCCCAAGGGAAAAGGGATAGGGGATAAGGGATGGAGAAGAAAGATTATGGGTGAAGAATTTCCAATTCAATCTCATCGCGCAAGGGAATGCCGTTCATCCCAATCAAAGGAATGCCCGTTTTGATTTTGCGGGCCTCATCCACTGCGCCGTGTCGTATGGCCGTTAACTCAAAGCCGCGCCGCTGATAAAAGCCCAACGCATGCAAATTGTCATTGGTCGTGACGAGAAATAAGCGCCGGCAATTTTGCTTGCGCGCTTCATTTGCCACTTTATGGATCAAAGCCGTTCCTATTCCTCGATTCTCTTTCAAGCTGTTCAACGAGATAATTTCACACGAATCGTTTTGGATGATATAGGTTATCACGCCGGACCAATCCTCGGTGATAAACCCATTCAATTGTTCGGGTCGAAAGACCTGGCCATGTACGATCATTTCCTCGCCGCTCCATTGCTCTTTCCAAAATTCGATGAGGCGGGATAAATCTTTTGCAGTTAACGGGCGAATGGCTTTCACTAGACTTTGTCGTTTTCCTCTTCTTCCGTTTCCGGTTTCCAAACCCTCTCGGCGCGCTGGGTAAAGATCACGCCATTGACGTGATCCACCTCGTGCTGGAAGATGCGTGCCAGCCAGCCAGCTGCCTTGACCTTCATCGGCTGCCCGTGCCGGTTCAGTCCCTTGACCTGCACTTCTTCAAATCGTTCCACCTCGCCGACCAGGGCAGGCACGGAAAGACATCCTTCCACCCCCATTACGGTTTCTTCCGAGGTCTTCACGATCTCAGGGTTGATCATCACGTAGAGTTTCGGCTTGACCTTCCTGGGTTCATCGTCTTCATCCGCTTCGGGTTGGTCCGCGTACTCGATCACGATCAATCGCTGCGAGACGCCCACTTGCGGAGCGGCCAGCCCAACGCCGGGCGCGTCGCGCATGGTGTCGATCATATCGTCTATGAGGGTCTGCAAATCCTGATCGAACTTTTTAACCGGCCGGGCCTTGCGGTATAGCACAGGCTCGGGAAGCGTGACTATGGTGCGTAATGCCATGATACGATGCCTCTAAAATGAACTATTCGGATATTATTTTTTGTCGGACTCATTTGTCTTTTCATTCTCGGGTTTGGTGATCTCATTGTACGCCAGAAACCAATCCGCCAGCCGTTCGCGTTCCGCCTTAACTCTGGATTCCTCTTTCGCGGCGTTGCGCGCCATCCTCCGGCGATCAATATCCTGTTGCACGGAGGCAGGATCGAAGACATTATGAAAAGTCATCTTTGTGCCTCCCACCGTGATGTGAACTTTGCCATAATTAAGGAATACGCCAATTCCCCTGCGCTCATAATCAGTGGATAGGATATTTTCCAATTGGGCGGCGGTGCGTTGCTCGGCAGCCAATGGGGTTTTCTCTATATCGAGGATTTGATCCGGCGTGACTTGATAGATATCGTTAGCCCAATCCACATATTGATAAAGCCACCAGCCCAATGTCGCGAGAAGCGCCACTATCCAAATAACGAAGAACGTTTCGCACTCTGCACCGATTGCAGGATTTCCTGTCGCAGATGAATTGTATAAATACAGGATTCCCAAAACGAGAACGACCAAAAGACCGATGCCTGCAAAGGTCGGCAGTATGATTTGCCCGATCAAAACGAACCAGTGTTTGCGATAGGTGATGATCTCTTTATCTTCAAATCTCACTTTGAAGAGATTTCCAAATGTGCCTTCGCCCGGCGCAGAAGTTTTTTTCTTTTTGTTTTTTGTTTTCGATGTAGATTGATCAGGAGGCGTGGGCAGCAGTTCCGGACTTGGGTACATGCGCTTGGTGAGTTCCTTCTTCATCGCATCCACTTCCAGCCGACGCGAGCCTTCTTTGAAACGGTTCTGGTGTTCCTTGATCAATGCCTCCACTTGATATGGATGAGCCACATGATGGAAGGTAATGCGTCCCACGAATGTTCGGATAATGACATTTCCATAATCCAACGTGCGCCCCAGTTGATTGGTATCTGTGCTGACGGAAAGCACGGTATGTAGCGGCGATTCCTGGCGGCTGTCGTAAATGCCCACCACTTTTTCCAGCCAGACCACGCGCTGGTTGGTCACGATGTAATAATCATTTCCCCAATCCACCCAATCCCATGCCAGGATGCCGCCAATGATTACTGCGATGCCAAGTGCCGCCCACAGCAAAAGGAACAGGTGTACAAACAGGAATCCGATAATCAGAAGTCCCGGAAGCAATAGGGATAAAATCGGTAGAGCCGCCACTTGAAAGAAAAGGATGATATGTTTGCGCGCCAGAAAATAGATGATCTCGTCGGAGCGCACCCACTTGAATTGAAGTCGGCGCGACAGCTTGCGGCTTTCCACCGAAATCTGGAAATTGGGTTTCATATGGGGAATCTTTTTCAACAGCGCGATGAACTTTGCGCGCGGCAAGCTCAATAGAATCGCTTCTTCTTCGATGCGGACAGAGGCGTTTCGCCTTTGGTTGGTCAATAAGGCTTCTTCGCCGAAGTAATCTCCTGCAACCAAAACGGCAAGTTGTTTTTCTTCCTCTCCATTTCCCATTTTTTTCCGTTTGCGGAAGACCACTACCCTTCCGCTAAAGATTAAATAGAAAGTATCTCCTTGCGTTCCTTCGTTGAAAATAACCGCCTCCGGCGGATGTGTCGCCTCGTTAAATTCCGCGGCAATCGTTGCGAGCTGGTCATCGCTCAAGCCGTTGAAGAGGTGAATCTTTTTTAGAAACTCAATCAGTTGTTCGGTTTCAATCACAATCGGATTCTAGCACGAATCAAATCTCTCGAACGATGGTACAGCCATAAGCGGGAGTCTCTGCCAAAGCGGGCGCACGCCCCTTGAGCAAAGCCTCGACCGCCTCATCCAGGAAGAAACGGGTTGGTTTTCGCCGGCGAAATGTGACATCATCCGGCGCGCCGCGATAGCGCAGGATGCCCTCCCGGTCAACCACGAAGACGTGCGGCGTGGTCTGCGCTTCGTATAAATCTGCGACGAAGTGATGCGCGTCCACCAGGACGATGGGCAGGCGGCGTACTTTGGAAATCTCTTCCAGGCTTTGTATGGACTCGTTTCGATTCGATGCGACTCGCAGTATCACCACATCCTCCGCCCATTGAACCGACATTGGCATCCGCGCCTGATCGGTGCGCTCGGACTGCGGGCACTCGCACGACCAAAAATTCATGATGATAATCCTGCCGCGATAATTGTTCAGCCGATGAGGTATGCCTTTGAGATCGGGCAGCTCAAAGTCAGGTGCGGACTCATTAAGGTTCATATTGATTAAGGGGAACGAGGTTGTTTTTCTGTTTGGAGTTTTGCTTTTAAATCCGTGATCACGGATTGATATTGAGGGTTGTTTATTAGATTGTTCAACTCAAACGGGTCGGCCTGCAGATCGTACAACTCAGACATATCATCTTGTGTCTCGACATAAACGTAGCGATCGGTGCGGATGCCTGCCCAATAGCCGCGCTCCGGCCATGATTCGATCAGGATGTGATCGCGCCATGCCCCACCCGTTAGCAATTTTACAAGCGAGGTTCCATCCATATTGGCCGGAAGGGAAATTCCCGCCAGATCGTAGATCGTCGGGGCAATGTCAATATTGCCCACCAAATGATTTTCAATATATGGTTTGGAAACGAGCGGAGGATAACGCATGGCAAACGGCACGCGCACGGACTCTTCGTATTCGGCGGCCTTGTCCGCAGACAGGCGGTGCTCGCCCCATTGCATGCCGTTATCGGAAATGTAAAAGATGGCCGTGTTATCAAGCTGGCCCATCTCCTGAAGTTTGGTTACGATATTCCCAACGTTGCGATCCAGTGAGAACAACGTCAGGATTTGACGGCGGCGGAAGTCATCGTTGGCCGCGATCTGTTTCGGCGTCATCGGGGGAATACTGGAAATGGAACCCGGTTTATTGGAAACATCGGCTTCGTTAAAACTGGGCGGACGATAAGGAGGCAGGTTCTGCAAGAGGTTCTTATCTTCCGGCGCGGGCACTGCCGGTGCGTGAGGCGCACGGGCGGCGTAAATCAACAGGAATGGTTTGCTCTGTTTGGAGGCCTGATCCAGGAATTGCATGACATACTCGTTCTCGATATCCGTAATATACCCGGGATGAATGCCCCACTGGCCGTTCACGTTGATATTGGGATCCTGATAGGATGCAACACTTCCGGGCCACGAGACCCAGGAGTCAAATTCAGGTCTGGGTTCTCCGAGCCAGCTATTAAGGTATTTTCCCACCAAGCCGGTGTAATATCCGTTTTTGTGGAGAGCCATGATCACGGTCTGATATTTATCGTTGAGTTTATCCTCATTGGTCTCCACCCCGTCATTATGGGCCAATAAGCCGGTG
The DNA here is from genome assembly GCA_003158885.1 of Anaerolineae bacterium. GTDB lineage: Bacteria > Chloroflexota > Anaerolineae > Anaerolineales > Villigracilaceae > Fen-1038. Next base: position 4,777 of record PMLN01000353.1, on the reverse strand, counting down.
AAAATACTGGCCCGGCTCGGACAGCATAGGGGGGTTGTATCGAAGCCCTGCGCAAAGTCGACACCTTGACCGAAAATCAAAGCCTGTGTTTGCGGCATGAATTGCATGGTCCCAATCCGCTGGTCATCGGAAATGATGATGATGAAATTGGGACGGCGGTCTTTTGAAAAAAAAGCGGTGCAGGAAGTGAGCAGGCAGGCCGCAAGAAACATCGGCAGGAAACGATGGACTGTTTTTATCATGGTCATTGTGCGACGGAGATTATAACCCGTTCGCCAGGTGATCCCCCGCGAATTCACGCGCGGAATTCTTACTCTGGTAAAATCGTATTATGAAAAAATGGCAATTCTGGCT
>PMLN01000353.1:0-4404 GCA_003158885.1 Anaerolineae bacterium | reverse complement strand
ACGAAAACCATGTTCCCGATCACGACCATTGGATACATGGGCAACAACATTTACCCGGCGCGCGCCGGCGAAGTCTTGCGCGCGGTGATCTTGAAGCGCAGAGAAGGGGTACCCATTTCCGCTTCGCTTGCGACCATCATTGTGGAGCGTATTTTTGACGGTGTGGTGATGCTGGGATTTGTTTTCGTTAATTTACCCGAACTTGCCAAACTGACGGGAGGCTCGGGCTTTGTCGGCAACATCCAGCAAGTCGCCGTGATCGGCACAGGCGTGTTTATTGGCGCGCTGGTCATCTTTTTACTGGCGGCCATGTTCCCGCAAATTACGATCAAAATCGGCCAGTGGTTCATTGATCGTTTATTGCCTGAGCGCCTTCGTCAGCAAACCGGCGGGGTAATGCATAAATTTTTGGACGGTTTGGCCGCATTGCGTTCACCGTTCAACATCCTGATGGTGTTCGTCACCTCTCTGGTCATTTGGCTGCTTGAAACGGGCAAATATTGGCTTGTGATGCACGCCTTCCATTTCAGCGTCCCGTTTTTTGCGCTGATGTTGATGAACGGCATTGTAAATTTGGCGACAACGATTCCATCCGCGCCGGGTTACATCGGCACGTTCGACGCACCGGGCATTGCCGTGCTGATTGCCTATGGGGTTAATCAAGCGACTGCCGCAGGATACACTCTCGTTTTGCATGTTGCGCTCTGGCTGCCCATCACATTGGTGGGCGCGTATTTTTTCACGCACGAAGGAATTCACTGGAGCGATTCGCTCCGCACAGAAGCAGAAACTAACACATAAGGGCGGAGTTTCTCCGCCCTGTGCTATTCAAAGGAAACATATCACATGAAGATTGCAATCATCGGCGCAGGATTTGGCGGCATGGCAGCCGCCTTCGACCTTCAAAGAGCCGGGCACAAGGTCACGATTTTTGAATCGGCGGATTATGCCGGCGGGCTGGCCAGTGGATTTAAAGAGCCGCATTGGAATTGGTCGGTTGAAAAGTTTTATCACCACTGGTTTCAAACAGACAAGCCCATGCTTGACTTGATCCGTGAATTGGGCTGGGAGGATCAGGTTCTTTTTCCGCGCCCATTGACAGTGATGTACCACGCTGGTCAATTCCATCCGTTTGACTCTGTACTTAAAATGGCTCTGTTCCCCGGCCTGGGCTGGGGCGTGGATAAAATTCGTTTTGGCTTCGTAGGATTATTTCTCCGCCTGACGGATAACTGGAAGGCTCTTGAAAAAATCACCGCCGACGCGTGGATGCTGAAATGGGCGGGGAAAAACGTTTATCAAAAAATGTGGGAGCCGTTGTTGGTTGGAAAATTCGGGCCATACTATAAAGAGGTCAACATGGCTTGGCTGTGGGCGCGCATCAAGGCGCGTACCACGCGGCTGGGTACATTCCAGGGCGGCTTCCAAAATTTTGCGGATAAGTTTGCAGAACGACTGCGCATGATGGGCGTCGAGATTCGATTGCAGACGCGCGTCAAGTTCATAAAACCTGCGCCGGATAAGGGTCTCCTGGTGGACGCGGGCTTGATCGAGTCTTTCGACCGGGTATTGGTTACCACCTCGCCATATTTGCTGGCCAGGATTTGTCCTGATTTACCCGAAAACTATCTGCAAGGCTTGCTCAAATTGAAATCCATGGGCGCGGTGGTGATGGCGCTTTCACTCAAACGACAGCTTTCGGAGCAGGGCTACTATTGGTTCAATTTACCCAAGGAAGAGGGCTACCCGTTTCTGGCATTGGTGGAACACACCAATTTTGTTTCTCCCGAAAATTTTGGCGGCGATCATATCGTGTACGCTGGCGATTACCTTGAAGAGGGCCATGAATATTTTTCAATGAGCGAGGACCAACTGCTGGAACGCTTCATGCCGGCTTTCAAAAAATTCAATCCTGCGTTTGATAAGAACTGGATCAACAAGATTTGGGTATTCAGTACGAATTATGCCCAGCCTGTTCCGCTTGTGAATCATTCGAAGAACATCCCGTCCATCGAGACGCCGATTGCAGGATTATATTTCGCATCGATGAGCCAGGTCTATCCATGGGACCGCGGCACGAATTTTGCAGTGGAGATTGGCAGGCGTGCAGCGCGTTTGATGCTCGCGTGAATCCGGAATAAGGCTCATGTCAGAAATGTATTCGATGGGGATACATCAAATGTCATCATATATTTGACATAAATTTCTCATCACAATCTCACAACTCGTTCACAATGGTTCAGTAGCATGGAGATGGTTCGCACCTGCGAATCGATGGAAGGAATACGTTTTATGAACCATGCAAAAAGATTTCTTCTTGGCTCCACTCTGTTACTGGCTGTTTTATTGAATGCTTGCGGTTCTTCCCAGCCCACAAGCGCCACAGATACACTTTCTGTCATTTATACCTCTGCCGCCCAGACGATCGAGGCTCAAGATGCGGCAAATCTGCAATCAACGGTTGATCAAAATACGAACGCAACTCCCACGGAAATAGCTGCTTTGTTTCCAACGAATACGCCTACCTTGGCGCTTGTGTTGCCGACTTCAACCCCTTACACAACAACGCTTGGCGCAACCGGATGCGATGGCGCCGCCTATATTTCCGATGTGACCATTTCCGATAACACTGTTGTGGCAGCCGGCCAGGTTTTTGTTAAAACGTGGATGATCCAAAATACGGGTTCGTGCACATGGGATGCCAATTATGCATTAACCTTTGTCAGCGGCAATGAAATGGATGGAACGAACACAAGTATTGGCAGTTCGGTCGCTCCTGGACAGCAAGCCGAATTGTCGGTGACATTGACTGCTCCTACTCTTACCGGACAATACACAGGGTATTGGCGCTTGGCCAATGATTCCGGGAATTTGTTTGGAGAGGCTGTCGATGTGCTGATCGATGTTACTGAGGATGCAACAGCTACCTATGAAGACACCGAAACCCCGGCATATACAGCGACCTATACGCCGGTGAGCTATACAGCTACTGCCACCCCTACAACTATTCCAAGCAGAACACCTTCCCCTGTTCCCAGTAACACACCGGTACCTCCTACATCTGACCCCACCAGCACTCCTTTGCCAACTTCAACGCCTACACCTAAAAGTTGATGATATGAAAAAGGTGCGAAGAAATTGTCTTCGCACCTTTGCATTCATGCGTGGCCGTACCACATCCTGCTGAGCAAACTGTCCTNNGTCCCGGTTTGCCCTGAATGATTGGTTCCGTAGCACCATACATTGATCACAAAGTGGAACGCTCCGGGCACCTGGGGTACGCCTGAGATGAGAACTGCATCCTGACCGGTGATCCTTTGAAACCTCAAGCCTTTCGGGAGATTGCCCTGAGTAATTGAAAATTCACCCGCAGGTGTCTGGTTGTTGGTGATTTTTATGATGACATAATAAAAAACGCCTACTTGTGTTTTGGGCATGTTATCAGGCACGAATCTTAGCGGCGACGTATTGAGAAGCTGGCAGGATATGGANNCCAGAGCCTCCCCGGTGGCAATCGCTGGAAGCCTGTTCGCGAGGAATATTCAAACCTTCAAATACGTTAACCATAATATCATGCACTTGTCCTGACTTGGTGAAATGTTTTTGGCGTGAAGCGTTCACGGCATCCGCTTTCTCCTTTCCCAAAGTATAAACCAGAGATTCAACCCAGCGCAACGATTCTAGATAAGAAATCCCATTAAAAAATTAAGGCGAGTATCCCTCAACGTCAAGTATTGGGGTAAAATAAGGCGTTGGAGGATGTTATGGGAAAAACTCTCGATAAGATCAAGGAATTTCTCAAACCAGACTGGAGAGGATTATACCAATCTGTTCTCCAGAATTTGCTATGGGTTGGAATTAGTACAATCGGTCTTATCGTGGTGGGATTTTGGTTGTGGATTCATTCACTTGACCCATTGGAATTCAGGGCAAGAATGAGTCAAGCATTTGATGCTTTGCTTTATTTCTTTATGGCAGTTGGAATGGGAACAATATTATATGCCTTTTGGAGTTTATGGTTAAGGATTCGTCCCACCCCGACTCTATTATTTTCATATCACTTAGACAGAATAACAAAGGATAAAAGCATTTCTGGTCTTGGACTTAGCTTTATTAGAGAAATTAAAAAGTCCCCTCCTTTTTTGGGAATACACGTTAAGAACCCTATAATATCATCAACTCACGAGAAGGTATTGGCTGTTTACTATCGGGCAGTAGATTTTGAAAATAAAAACAGAAAAATTATTCGAGGCGGTCATCCAGCTGAAGATGAAGATGTTGAACAAGGAGATACTTGGGATACAATTGCAAAGAGAATATATGGGGATTCCAAGTTTGCCAAAAATTTAAAAGACGAAAACAAACCCCTTCAAAACCCAAACAAAGGTTTTTGGTTGCCTTTTA
>PMLN01000365.1 GCA_003158885.1 Anaerolineae bacterium | reverse complement strand
GGCGAGCAAATTGTTTTAATGTTTGATGTTTTGTCTGCCGATGCAGGCGCGACGGTCGTGGCTGCACGCAAGAGCGTACCCGCGCCGGTAATGTCTGCACCGGTTATGCCTGCGCAGGCACAAGTGGCTGCACCATCTCCATCCAATAATTATTCAACGCCGGTTACTCCGGCTAAAAGGAATGCTGCGATTCCAATCCTGATTGGGGTTGGTGTTGTATTGGTAATTTGTCTTTGCGTGGGACTCTTACTCTATCAATTTGCCCCGACATCCTTTTGGTCGTCTTTGTGTGGTTTTTTGCCGTTCCTGACGTGGTGTAGTTAAGACCAGGCATGATACCCCGCGAACCACTCGCGGGGATTTTTTGTCTTTAAGATGGTTGTAAAATTAATTCATATTGACTACAATCGAGCTGGCGCTTATCGATCACTATGAACCAAACTGAACCGTCTGCTTCTCCACACTGGGGCTCAACCACCAAATTGGTGGTCGCTCTGAGTTTTGTTGCTCTCATCGCGTGGCTGGTACTTCGATTTGAGGGGATCATCGCTCCCTTGTTAATGGCTTTTGTTCTTGCGTATCTCTTTTATCCGGTAGCCAGCTTTCTTCAACGCGTATTTCGTTTTCCCTGGCGGCTCGCCGTAGGGTTGATCTATTTATTGGTGCTTGCAATTTTTTTAAGCCTGCTTACGGTCGGCGGTTTGGGCTTGATTCAGCAGGTACAAAACCTGGTTGCCTTTATTCAAAACAGTTTGACGGTTGTGCCCGGTTTAATAGACCAATTCGCGGGCCATATTTATCAATTCGGTCCCTTCCAGTTTGACTTTAGACATCTTGATCTTAATGCTTTCAGCCAGCAATTGATCAGCCTCGTCCAGCCCATCCTTGGAAAAACCGGGACGATTCTTGGCGCCATTGCTGGCGGGGCGGCTCAATTTTTAGGCGAAATGTTTTTCGTTTTGCTTGTCTCGTATTTTGCGCTTTCGGAAAGCGGCGGGACGCGGCGGCGCATCGTTTCGCTGGATATTCCGGGTTATACGGAAGATATTCGTCATCTTGGACATGAATTGGGTTTGATCTGGGACGCGTTCCTGCGAGGGCAGGTGATTGTTTTTATCTTTACCTTTCTCGCCTACCTGATCGTTTTTAGTTTATTCGGTGTGAACTATGCGATTGGCATTGCATTCCTGGCAGGCCTGGCCAAATTTGTTCCGTATTTCGGGGAGCCTGTCACATGGATCACGCTGGCATTGGTGGCATATTTTCAGGGAAAAGCCCTGTTCGGACTCCCTCCGTTAACGTACGCAATTGTTTCTGTTGGACTTGCTTTCCTGATAGATCAAATCTTCGATAACCTGGTCACGCCGCGTATGTTTGCGCATGTCCTTCATGTTCATCCTGCCGCGGTTTTGATCGCGGCGCTCATCGCCGCTTCTTTTCTCGGACTATTGGGCATCATCATCGCCGCGCCGATGCTTGCCACCGTTACCCTTTTCTGGCGTTATACGATGCGGAAAATGCTCGATCTTGATCCGTGGGCGGATGGCGAAGCGGCTTATCCCGCGCCGCTTTCGATATCCCGCCTCCTTGCCGCCTTCCGCAACTTCTGGCATACTGTGCGTGAAAAATTGTTCATGAAATCCTGAGTATTGAAAAACCCAAAAGGAGAATGCAATGTCCAACAACACCAGTGAGCCCCATATTGAGACCTTGTCTGAGACTGAAAACTTTGATGTGCAAAAAATCGGGGAACCCGATGGCGAGACGATTTACTATTTACAACTGGGACGAGCCACCATCAATTTCTTTCAGGAAGAATGGGATGAATTTTTAGCTTTTGCGGATGATATCGGACAGATCAAGCCTGAAGAAGATGGATATTATTCATTGCAATTCGATAATGTGGATATTTGGCTGGATGGGGAGGACTGGGCGGAATTTAAAAATTTGGTCCTCGGTTTGAAGAAATAACTTTTGAGTGTATCTTTATATGAATGACAAATATCAAGATTCTATCGTCGCAGTACGCGGCATTGAAGTGGGCCATGCACAAAATGATATTGCCTTGACCGGCTGCACCGTCATATTATGCCGTAAAGGCGCGGTCGCCGGGGTGGATGTGCGCGGTTCCGCACCCGGTACGCGCGAAACTGATTTGCTCGATCCGATCAATCTCGTGGAGAAAGTCCACGCCATTGTATTGGCAGGCGGCTCTGCGTTTGGATTGGATGCGGCCGGCGGTGCGATGCGTTATCTCGAGGAACATAAGGTTGGGTTCAATACCGGCGTTGCGAGAGTTCCGATCGTCCCTGCTGCGATTTTGTATGATTTGAATCTTGGCGATAAAAATGTTCGTCCGGATGCAGAAATGGGCTACCAGGCCTGCCTCAATGCCTCGGCGGATCGAGTCGTTGAAGGAAATGTCGGCGCGGGGAGCGGTGCGAGTGTGGGGAAACTATTTGGCAACATGCTTGCCATGAAGTCAGGGGTGGGCAGCGCCAGCATTGATATCGGGAATGGCATCATTGTCGGTGCAATTGCCGCGCTCAATGCCTGGGGGGACGTGATCGAGGCTGGAAAGATCATTGCCGGTTTGAGATCGGGCCGGGTTGGACCGCTTCGGGTCGGCAGCAGGGAATATTTTGCAGACACGTTGAAGATGATGAGAACGTTGGCCGGTCGCAATGTGATGCGGCTTGCGACGAAAGCCAATACGGTGATCGGCGCAGTTGCAACGAACGCCGCGCTGACCAAAGTCGAAGCGACGAAGGTCGCGCAGATGGCGCATGATGGATTGGCGCGTGCAATCCGCCCCGCCCATACCATGCTCGATGGCGATACGATCTTTGCGTTATCGACCGGAAACAAGCAATCAGATGTTACGACGATTGGTTCATTCGCCGCGGAAGCCATGGCTCGGGCAATTATCCACGCCGCGCAGATGAGCGCACCGGCTGGAGGCCTGCCGGGATTAAAAACGTAAAGACCGACTTTACGTCCGCCTTATGAACTGCGGGGAAATATATTTTTATCTGCCCTTCAGCTCGTCCTTCAGGATCAGACTCAGCACAATACTTACGATGCTGATGACCAACGCGCCGAGAAAGATCGGCCAGAAACCATCGAAGGTGATGGCGATCCCGAACGCTTGTCCAATTTGTCCGGTCAGCCAAAACAGAAATGCATTGATCAGCAGCGTGAACAGACCAAGCGTTAGGATGATCAAGGGGCAGGTCAATAGTTTGAGCAAGGGGCGCAGGAAGGCGTTTGCCAATCCGAAGATCAATGCCAGCCAGATGATGGAGAACAAACTCTCCAGGTGGATACCCGGTACGAATTTGATGGCCAGGAAGATGGCAATGGCATTTATGATCCAGCGCAGGAGGAATCTGGTCATTGTTTTTTTTTCCTTTCTTTGATTCTATACGAAAAACCGGTGAAGAGGTTTTGAAAATTGAAATTTCCTCTCAGGATGTTGCGCACATCCAGAGCAATGTTCGCTGCGGCTTGAAACCGGCCGCTTGGATGGCTTCCGCCATTTCGCCAGCCGGATATTCGATCGTCAATCGGTGTTGATCGGCAAGTTCGTGGCAGGCGGCTTCCAGCGCCGACTTCAAACCTGTCGATTCTCCATCAGGAGGGGCCGCTGCCCAAAGCAGGTCCGTCGGGCGCGTTGTGCCAAGCCAGCTTACTATGGCAAGCAGCTTTCCGTTTTTTATTGCCGCCCACTGCCGTATATCGAATTCGATGAAGAAGCGATTCAGCCACATCCGTAAACCGGGGCTGAGCCGGTTCCAATTCCAGTGCCAGTACCAGCTCAATTCATCGGGATGCGCCTGGTACAACCAGTGGCGTTGAAGCATCCAAAATTGAGGCTTCATATTTGTGATCGTGATATCGTTGGCGATGGACGCTTGAAACGAATGAGGGGCTGTTTGATAGGTGGTTCGACGGGCCCGTTCGATAAAACCCAAATCCCTGTAAATTTTTATGGCTGTGGGGTTATCTTCACGGACTTGAAGCCACAATTCCNNCTGCGATAATCGGGATGCGTGGCGACGTTGGCGATCAGCGTGATTTTTCTGCCTTTATAGTTATGGACAATGAGGCTGACATTACCGACGATGATTCCATTCTCCTCCCAAACGATGCCGGAGAGCGGCACGGAAACGCCTTCGATGGCCGAGTTGGCCCATTTTAAAAAGCTGTTATCGCGGCCGGCGCGGCGCATTTGCTGAAGGTAGGATTGACCGTCCTCGTCCATTGTGGAGGAAAAGCATAGCTCGATTAAGTCCGCCACTTGCGGCAAATCCCGAAAAATATTAAGGGGGCGCATGTTCGGATGCGTGGCGGTTTGGGCAGAGATGGGAATAGACGACATTGTATGAATTATAGCGCGGAGTTGGATGTTGGATTCAAATTTGCGTTATTTTCCATTTTTTATCACCTCCGGTATTCAGCTATTATTCCATGAAATCTTGATTGTGCATAGTTTCACAAAGTGACCCAAAAGTACTACAACTTCACCCCCTTGATATTTACATTTGATCCATGATCGGATACTCTAACACTCCTCTAATACAGTGCGGACAACTTGTATACAGGCGTTTTGTTATAATGCCCCGTGATATTCTAAAGTTCTCCCAGGCCTCAGGGTCTGATTGTTGGGAAAGGATTTACGCTATGATGCGATTTGACCGTTTCACCGAACGTGCCCAGGAGGCCGCCCAGCGCGCGGCGGAAATTATCCAGCGCTACGGCCATAACCAAATTGATACCGAACATATTTTGCTGGCTTTGATCGAACAGCCCGGTGGTGTGATTCCCCAAATCCTTGAGAAGATGAATGTCAGTTCGGACGCATTGGTCGAACGGCTTGACGCTACCCTGCGTTCCAGCCCCAAGGCCAATATCTTTGGCGGAGGGGCAGGACAGATTTTCATTACCCCGCGCGTCAAGCGGATCATTGATCTTGCCAACGAGGAAGCGAATCGTTTGAAGGACGAATACATTTCCACTGAACATATCTTTTTGGCGATTTTAACGGAACGCAACACGCCGGCGGCGCGTATTCTCGAATCCGCTGGGTTGACCCGTGACCGGGTCTATGATGCGGTCCAGGATTTGCGCGGCGGACAGCGTGTCACCGACCCGCAAGCCGAGACGCGCTATCGTACCCTCGAAAAATATTCGCGCGACCTGACCCAGTTGGCGCGCGAAGGCAAACTCGATCCTGTGATCGGACGCGATGCGGAGATCCTGCGCTTGATCCAGATACTCTCGCGCCGTACCAAGAACAACCCTGTGTTGATCGGCGAGGCAGGTGTGGGGAAAACAGCCATCGTGGAAGGTCTGGCGCAAAAGATTGCCACAAACGATGTGCCGGAGATTCTTTCCGGCAAGCGCGTCGTGGCGCTTGACCTCGGCTCGATGATCGCTGGTTCGCGTTTCCGCGGCGAATTTGAGGAACGGCTCAAGGCTGTCATGGAGGAAGTCCAGCGCTCACAGGGTGACGTCATTATGATGATCGATGAACTGCATACCGTGGTCGGCGCCGGTGCGGCGCAGGGCGCCATGGATGCCTCCAATATGCTCAAACCTGCCCTTTCGCGCGGCGAGTTGCAATGCATTGGTGCGACAACACTGGACGAGTTTCATAAATATATCGAGAAAGATGCGGCCCTCGAGCGCCGCTTTGCGCCGATTTACGTGGAAGAGCCGAGCGTGGATGACACGATCAAAATGCTTCAAGGCTTGCGCGATCGTTATGAGGCGCATCATAAAGTGCGCTTTGCGGATGATGCTCTGGTTGCCGCGGCTCGTCTCGCCAACCGGTATGTAACGGATCGCCGTTTGCCGGATAAGGCGATTGACTTGATGGATGAGGCCGCCGCGAAACTGCGTGTCGCTCTTTATTCCATGCCGCCGGAGTTGAAAGAGATGAAAGCCGAACTTGACCGCCTGCAAGCGGAAGAAGATGCGGCCTCGAATTCGCGCGATTATCAGCGCGCGGCGGAAATCAAAGTGGAGCGCCTGCGCAAGCACGATGAATATCATGTCAAGCGCGATAAATGGGAAGCGGAGCACCAACTCGATGAAGTCGTGGATATCCATGATATTGCCGAGGTCGTTCATCAATGGACGGGCATTCCCGTCAGCCAGATGATGGAAACCGAAGCCACCAAACTTCTGCAAATGGAAGGACGTCTGCATGAACGCATCATTGGTCAGGACGAAGCCATTCATGCCATCTCGGATGCGATCCGCCGTGCGCGTTCCGGCCTGAAGGATCCGTCCCGGCCGATTGGTTCGTTCATCTTTATCGGTCCATCGGGCGTTGGCAAAACTGAATTGGCCAAGGCTCTGGCCTGGTTTATGTTCGATGATGAGGACGCCCTGGTGCGCGTGGATATGTCGGAATATCGTGAACAGCATACCGTAAGTCGCTTGTTCGGCGCGCCTCCCGGTTATGTCGGCTATGAGGAGGGCGGTCAATTGACGGAGGCGGTCCGCCGCCGTCCGTATCGCGTGGTGTTGTTCGACGAGATCGAGAAAGCCCACCCTGAGGTTTGGAACGCGCTTTTGCAAATTTTGGATGATGGCCGCATGACCGATGGTCAGGGCAACGTGGTGGATTTCCGCAATACGATTCTCATCATGACCTCGAACCTCGGCACCGAATACGTGCGGAAGGGCGGCACGCTCGGCTTCCTCCAGCATGCAGACGATGATGAGGAACGCGAGGCTCATGATAAAGTTGAGAAGGCCTTGAAGGGCACATTCCGCCCGGAGTTCCTTAACCGCATAGATGAGATCATCATGTTCTCGCCGCTCTCAATTGATGAAATGGTACAGATCGTTGACCTGCAAATCAAGGAGGTTCAGGATCGGTTGAACGAATACAACATCAAAGTCGAGTTGACAGAGGCGGCGCGCAAGTGGCTTGCCAAGGAAGGTTATGATGCAGCGTTCGGTGCGCGACCTTTGCGCCGCGCCATTCAGAAATATGTCGAGAGTCCGTTGTCTGTTGAATTGCTCGGCGGAAAATATAAGGACGGCGCCATCGTTCTGATGGATGTGGATAAGAAGGATAACAAGATTTCGTTCCACAAAGCCGAACCGTTGAAGAAAGCCAAACAGGAAGTGGATGCCTAGCTCGAATATTCCATAAGATCAAATACCGCGCATATAATGATGCGCGGTATTTTTATTGGAACTTCCTAAAGCAGGATTAATCCGTTTCGGGTAATATGGTAGGAATTTATAATAGGAGATGCATCATGAACCAACCCAAATCCAAATCATCCATGCGCCCCTGGATCATTGCCATCGTTGTGGTTTTATGTTGTATTTGTTTAATGGTCATTTCGATAGGCGGGTATGCATATTATTACCTGGGCAAAAACAATATTTTCGGGTCGGGCTTGCCGGGCCAGCCATCGAACAGCGGCAATAATAATGCGTCGCCGCAGACATCCGTTCCCGTGGCGCGTACGCCGGTTGGATCCGTTTCAAACGAGGCGTTGAATACATTGGATCAAACTACGATCCCATATGATGATCTTTATGATCTTGCCTGCCGCCTGAAGAATATTTGCAATGTGCCGCATGCCTTGCCTGCTCCTGCCACACCGATTCAAATCGGCAGCCAGCAGAAATTCTGGCTCCTGAACGAAGATACAGCCGCAAATTTTCAGGTCAACGCTGCTTTGCGATACATCACTCCGCATTCCTATTTCTGGGTGGAGGCTGGAGTTCAGGCCAACGACAAGGATATCAAGGCTTTGATGGATACCTTTGAAAATAAAATCTATCCCACCGATCGTCAGTTCTTTGGCAGCGAGTGGACGCCCGGTGTGGATAATGATCCGCATATCTATGTTTTGTATGCAGGCGGCATAGGGCGTTCGGTGGGGGGCGGGTTTGCCGAACCGGATGAATACAACCCGCTTGTCTATAAATATTCCAATGGCCATGAAATGTTCGTTTTCAACTCGGATAACGAAAGGTTAAGTGACGAATACACCTATGGCACACTGGCGCATGAGTTCCAGCATATGATCCACTGGAGTCTTGATCCCGGTGAAACCGCCTGGATGAATGAGGGCTTTTCACAGGTTGCCATGTTCCTAAACGGCTATAGCATTGGAGGCTCAGATTCCTCGTACGCTCAAAACCCGGATATTCCGCTGACGAACTGGTCGAGTTTATCCGACAGCCCCTTTATTACAGATGAGCATTATGGGCAGAGTTTCCTTTTCCTGTTGTATTTTCTCGATCGCTTTGGCGCCCCTGCCACACAGGCGCTCGTAAAGGATAAAGAGCATGGCCTTCCCAGCGTGAACGATACACTGAAGAATCTCAATATCACCGATCCGCAAACGGGAAAGCCGATCACTGCCGATGATGTGGTCATGGATTGGCTGGTTGCCATGTATTTGAAGGACGGTTCCGTCAGTGATGGGCGTTATACATATCATAACTATCCGAGTGCGCCGCAAACGCACGCTACCAGGACGGTGACAACCTGTCCACAATCGCCGGTCAATTTGTCCGTTAATCAGTATGGGGTTGAATACATTGACATCTCTTGTGTGGGAAATTACACGCTTTCTTTC
>PMLN01000012.1 GCA_003158885.1 Anaerolineae bacterium | reverse complement strand
AGAAATTACATTATTTTTTTGTTAGAATACCTGACAGGCTGAGTAGTTTGACAATGTCACATTAAGGTAGCGGGCTTGCCTTTCGCCTTTTTCAGGCGAGATTTGCGAGAGCGAGTTCTGTTGACCAAATGAGTCGTGACAAGTTGGGCAGCCTCTTGAGGAGATAGTTGAGGCAAAGGCATGGCTGCCCGGAGTAATTCCCGCACATTACCAACTGATAATTGAGGCAGGACTTCGACCTCATACTTGGCGAGTAAAGCTGGATCCTGGGCGAAGCGTTTGATCCAATCCAGGCGGGTTTCAGCTACAAACCAGGCGGCTAAAATGGTCAAAGCCAATTGGTGTTCCCAGGCGCGGTATTTTCGGGTTTGGAATTCGTCCCAGCCGATTTCACTTTTGGCATCCTGGTTACTGCGTTCAATCAGGTAGCGATGGGTTTTGCGCCAGGCCATCGTCTCTAAGGGCGTATCCTCAGCGGCGTTACTGAGGACATAGGTGATTTGAACAGCATCTTGGCGGATCAAAAGCCATTCCTGACGCAACTGAGTGCCATAGGCGACCCAGACCCGACACCGGGCGAAATTGGCTTCCAAATAGCCCCGTTCATTGGGGCGCAAACGGATGGTTTGCCACTGGAGGGTGGGTTGTTGCCTAATTTCCTGGACTTCATAGACTTTCGCTCCCGCCAGTTTGGGGTTCTTGGCAGGCTTTTCCCGCTTGGTGAGAGGGTAAACCACTTCGGGTTTGGTCAGATACACCTGGGTATTGGCAGGCACATCGCCGTAATACTCGATATGGGCTTCTTCCAACCGCTGACGCAGTGCCTCATTCCGCCCATACAGATCGTCCATCACCACCGCCTGAAAGGGGATCTGTCTGGCTTGCGCCTTTTGGATCATTTGCCAGCCCAATTCGGGCTTTTTCTGGAAAGTGCGCTCGTGTGGAATTCCAATCGCCTTCCGCTTCTCTGCATACCCTTCTTCAAACCAATGGATCGGGATATACAATTCGCCATCTATCCAGGTATTGACAGCAGGTGTTACCAATGACAAAAACACACCTACCTGACTCATTTCAATCTTCCCAAGCCGTCCATTATGTTGACGCCCCGCCCCTGCACTTTCTGGCCCGCTTTTTTCTTCAGCACTTTCATCCAGAACCAGGATCGCTTTCTGAAAGGCTGGGTGAACTTTGATCTCTTCCTGGATTGCTTCGATCAGAGATCTCCCTGACCAGGGTGAATTACTGATGAAATGCTGCAAATTCTGCCCGGACACTTTTGTCTTTCGTCCTACATTCGCCAGGTTTCGGTCGCTTTCCATGCGCAGGAGGCCACTTATGTATTTGTAGCCGTATTCACTCGTATCTCTAGTTAGGGTTCGCAGTTGTCCTCTGAACCGTTCATAATATTTGGACAATCGCTCGCCAAGCGTCGGTATTTCTTCTAGCGGTATGCCCCAGTCGGCAATCTCATTTTTTGAGTTGGTTTCTTGACCATACTGCTATGTTATGCCACAGAATCGCTATTTTGTTAATGTGCTGAACAAGCTAAAATGTTAATGTGACATTGTCAAAGTAGAAGCAGGTTAGAAACCCTCAGCGTATTCAAATCCGCTTCAGCGGATTTGGGGTTTTGGCAGCCTGAGGATTGATCCTCAGGCGTTTTGGTGCGCCCAACCGGCGGACGGCCTGCTCTCAATTCCACCCATACACAACTTCATTATAGACCTATTCACCCGGCTGGGAACCTGTTTTAATTAATAAACTCTGATTTGGTTTAATAATCAGAGTCTGTTATTATGCGATTTTGGGCCGTTTTCAAGCGTTCGCAGCAAGAATTTATTGCGCTAAATTCTTGCGCCAGTCATCAATGGTCCAGGCAATTCCTGTGGTGTAATTGCCGGTCGCCAGACCGAGGTCAAAAACGTTCGTCACCGTAATCCGCATGCCGGTTAGATCGTTGATGTGATCAAATCCTTTAAACGCCATGTTGGCCGCTTGTAAAATCATTTGATGGCAGTCTTCTGGCGCCCGGGCGCATGATTTTTTAGCCCACATTGTAATCGTGAGAGTTGTTATCGGCGCGGGGTTGCCTAACTGACGAGTAGTGTTCTGTCCAATGTCGACGCTGAAATAATCACCCTTCGCTAAAAGAGCCGTTTGTATTTCTGTTATTTGTTTCATTTCTCCTGGGTCTACAATCCCGAGAGTTGGAATAATACCATTTGCAAACAGGCTGGCGATGCCAACTATCAGTCCCAGGCTTACCAGGCCATAACTCATCCAGACGTGAATCCGCCGGTTCTCGGGGGCGACCGCTTCTGGTTGAAAAGCAGTTTTCACTACGTAGGATTTTACGAGCAAGTCGTGAATTCCCTGGCGGGTCTTCCGGTTGAAAATAAGCCCATAGGCTAAAGCCAATCCTACGCCAAAAACAAACATGGAACCGATCACCAAAAAGATTGGATTTTGCGCGTAAGGGACCGCCCACCCATTGAACAAACCAGGGAGCACCAATACCAGGGTTCTCAACAGCGCCTTACCCAGGGGAAGATAGTTGCCCTGGCTATCCACAACAGCTATCTTCATTATTTTCTTGCCGATGGTTTGGCCTTTTCCAAGTTTGGAGGTCAAGCACCCCCAATACAGAAACATGATCCCGTATCCA
>PMLN01000280.1:3129-3258 GCA_003158885.1 Anaerolineae bacterium | reverse complement strand
CTTCTGGGAATGGGCCGGTGCCGGAAACATAGGCGCAGATTTTTCGACGTGGTATCTGGAAGGGACATTACCCAACTGGAATGGAACGCCGCTTGTGGCGGTCGTTCTATTGGAGGAAAATTCTCCTGC
>PMLN01000280.1:0-3090 GCA_003158885.1 Anaerolineae bacterium | reverse complement strand
CCAAGTACACGTCGCGAAGTTCACACATGTGCCTGCGGCCCAGTGCAGGCGGGGAAAAATAAAAAAACTCTGTGCGCTCTGTGTTCTCCGTGTTGAATGCTTCACTACCCTTGCGCGCATTTATGATGAGCAACGGTCCCATCGGCGGTAAGCGGATACGTTTCACCTTCCACCAGTTCGATGATTACCACTTCGGGGTTCTTCGGCAGGTCGTAATTCCGGATCGTGTACTCGCCGGGATCAAACTGGATAATGTTATCGGGGAATTGACTGCCGGGTGGAACGATCACGCCCAGCGGCTGAATGATCATATTATTGAGACTGCAATTTTCTATAAAAGCCGGAACGGCCAGGGGGCTGTCCACCACCGGCAGATCCATCGTGCGCCCGCCCACCGAGGAATAGATGGTTAACGTGGAGACCCAGCCGAATTTTCCCGGCTGCGAGGGGATCGGGATGTAAAGCCATTGGTTTAAAATATCGCGGCCCGCAGCAGTTGCCGTTTGACCCTGTAATAACGTGGCGATCGGATTGAATTCCGAGCCGGAGCCGCGCCGAATATACAAATTCCCGTTGACGGCGCTGATCGTGACGGATGCAGGCGTCATCGTCAACGCAGCGATTGGGGTATTCGATGGCGAGGCGTTCGTGGCCGTGGCTCCGCTTTGAGGGACGGCTGTCCAGGTTTGGATGGGCAACGCTTCAGTGGCCGCGGCAGTTGCCGAAGTCAACGTTTGAGTCCTGACGATGCAGGCCGAGAGGGAAAGCAATACCACTGCCAGGGCCAAACGCATTATTCGATGGGGAAAACGGAAAAGCATGGGTTCACCTAAAAATCCGACGAGCGTAAAAAAAGCCAGGTCATCTCAGACCTGGCATTCCAATTGAGTGTGAGCTTACAGGCCTTTGTCTTGATCCTTGGCGCCGTAACCAGGCCCGCCTTTGAAGAAATCATAGTTGGGTTTGATATCCTGCGTCAAATCAACCACTTCGCCGGGCTTCAATTGTTTCGCAGTGTCCAGCGAAACCTTATTGCCGAAATGATTCGTGCCTTCGTAATGACCGGTGAGACCCACCTTGCTGATATACTCGCCGCCCTTGGCGGTATACGCCGACGGAACTTCATCTTCGGGGAAAATGGCGGCAAAGGGACATTCAGGAATACATGCGCCGCAATCGATACAGGTATCCGGATCAATGTAAATCCACGGCCATTCGTTCACGGGCGCGCCGGCGATCATACATTCCACCGGGCAGACTTCGATGCAGCCGCGGTCGCGTACGCACAAACTGGTGGTGATATGAGTCATAGATAACTCTCCTTTGGATGAATATCAATTTTTACAATGTATTATATCTGTGTTCTTATTTTATGAGAAGCCAGATTTTCATCGTCTATACCTATACGGTCTTCTCAAAGTCCATTTTTGTCCGCTAATCTCCGCGAATTGGCGCGAATTCTTTTTTAAATTCGTGAAGATTAGCGGGAATTCGCGGATGAGTTTTGACTTTGAGAAGGCCTTGACCTTTCTTGAGAAAACCATATCATCGTCTATACGGTCTTCTCAAAGCCCAGGCGAACCATGCTTTGTCATTTTTTCAACGCGAAGCGCGCGACCCTCAACCCTTGAAGAACACAAGGGCAGGCGAACAAAGGGCAGGCGTACGCCAAGAAAAGAAATCTTTGCGACTTTGCGTGAGATACTTTAGAAAGCCAGCCTCCATTAATATTACAGCGCAAGGTTGTTGTCTNNAAGAAGAAGAAAGTTGTCTGACATCGCGCTGTAATATTAACCATGAACCATGATCCATTCACCAATTACGATTACCGAATATCGAATATCGAATATCGTTTTCCGACAGCATTTACTTCCACGGTGCGACGATCAGGGCAGTTTGCGCGTCGGCAGCATGAGCGAGATACGGCAATCCCCAGGCCGCAGAAATGGTCTTCAACAATGAATAGTGGCTGTACGGCGTGGCATCCTGAAATCCGCTCTTGGCCTGGGGCGAAACCAGAATGGTTGCGATCCTGCCACCTGCAGATGCCGGCAGCCCACAGCACGAATGATTCCCCTGCCCTTCATCCCAGGTGATCACGATCAGGTAAGGCTGACCTTCCTGATCCAGGGGAGGCATGATCTGGCCCATGAAATTTTGAAGCCAGGCATCGGCAATATCAACCGTGCAATCGTGCGCGTCGTTGCATAGATTCGGTGTGACGAACATGAAGTTCGGGAGGGCGCCTGCCGTGATATCGGCGGCAAGCTGGGTCAACGGCACGATATCCTGGTTGCAGCGTTTGGCATCCAAACGGATCGGCATGAAATAGATGAACGGGTTATGTTTCATGGCATAGTTGCCTGCGCCCGCACCGGTAAAGCAGGCGGAAGGCATATCTTCCTGATAGGTCTTCCATGTCCGTCCGCCGGCCTCGATGAGATCGGGCAGGGATTGGTGATTGACCGCGCAGCTGGTGCAGTCGAACGTGATGCCGTACGTATCGCCGCTCAGCATGGCGATATAGTTTGGCAGGCTGGGGTGGGTTACCGCATAATATTGGGTCAAGAGCGTGTAGGACTTCGCCAGCTTATTGAAGTACGGCATGTGATAATTATCCACCACCGTGCCAAACTCCTTGTTTTCAAAGATCACGATCAGGATGTGTTTGAAATCCGGCACAGGCGGAATGGAGGTGGAGGTTGCTGTGATCGTAGGAGCTACAGTTAAGGGGACGGGCGTCGGCATGGCCACGGAGACGGTCGCCGTGGGCGGAGCGGCAGGAGCCGGTGAGGCGGGTGCGGCACACGCGCTGAGACATAAGCCTGCCCACAAAACAGAAAGAAGGGTGTGATAGAATTTCGACATTCGCAATCCTTTTGTCATCTTGAAAGTTTCCATTTGTTGTATCATACTTCAAATCGAAATAGAACTCTTGCAAAAGCAAAAGCTCAAACACGAAGGGCACCAACGCTTTGCGTGCTTGCTTGGAAGAACACCAAGTACACGTCGCGAAGTGCACGAAGGGAAAAGACCTTTCGCTAAGATTCTTGTTTTTCTTCGCGGTCGCCTGCCCTCGTTCCCTGCCCT
>PMLN01000184.1 GCA_003158885.1 Anaerolineae bacterium | reverse complement strand
AAATCCGTGCTAATCCGTGAAATCAGTGGCTAAGGTTTTTCATCTCGACTTTGCTCATCGCATATTCAGCCAGCGCCGTGATCGTTAGACTCGGATTGACTCCCGGGTTGGCAGGCATGATCGAANNTTCACCACGCCTTCGCTTGCATCTTTTCCGATCGGCGCGCCGCCGAGGATATGCGCGGTGGTCGGAAGGCCTAAAAGATTTTCGCCGATGGAACCCAGGGCAATCCCGTTCGTTCGATTTGCAAAATCACGGGTTAATTGGTGCGAGCCTTTCACCTGTGCGTGGATTTCATAACCTGGTTCCACCTCTGTTACCAGCCCTCGCCGGAACAGCGTGAAGAAACTGCGTCCCATGCGGAAGCGCATCCGGTTATCGGCGTGCTGCATCACCAGCAAGATCGTCACATTGTGCGCCCAGCCCGGCAGGAGCAGGGCTTTCAAAAAATCAAGAGGGTGGGTGGTGGCCCAGCCTGCAAAGCGCAGGATGCGCATAGGCACACTGACATCTGTATCAATTAAAGGTGCAGCCAGGAATCGCATCAACGATGAACCATCCGGATAGCGCACCGGTTCGATGCGCGTGATCTCATCGTGATTGTAGATGGATGAGATCGAAACGCCCTCTGAATAATTGATCTCCGATTTGCGCGCCACAGACCCCAGCAAGGCTTCGGAATTTGTGCGCACCATATCACCGACGCGCGGCGAGAGCTTCGGCAGGGATTTTTTGACATCGCGTAGATTTAACAACAGCTTGATCGTACCCATTACCCCGGCTGAGAAGATTACGTTTCTGGCCTGAACCCGTTGATTCTGTTTAAAGACCGATGTTGAGTTGCGATACGTAATCTCATATAACGGTCTTCCATCTTCCTTCTTCTGTCCCCCGTCCTCTGTCCACGGTCTAATATCAACAACCTCCGCTTCGGAAACGATCTTCGCCCCGTTCTTCTCCGCAAAATACAAATAATTCTTCGGCAGGGTGTTCTTCGCATTGTACCGGCAGCCGACCATGCACCCGCCGCACTGAGTGCAGCCTGACCGCGCCGGGCCTTCGCCTCCGAAATAGGGATCGGCCACGCTTTGATTCGGCTCGCCAAAGTACGCGCCGACCTCCGTTGCTCGGAACGTTTGACTCATGCCGCGTTCATCCGCCATCTGCTTGAGAACCTCATCGGCTTTCCACAGTTTTGGATTGCGCACCACCCCCAGCATCTTCCTGGCGGTCTCGAAGTGTGGCTTGAGGATTTGTCCCCATGCGATCGGCTGGTTCCATGCCGGTGTTGCGAAGGTCTCCTCGGTGGGAACTTCCAGCACATTGGCATATCCGAGGCTCCCGCCGCCGACCCCCGCACTGTGTAGAACCATCACGCCTTTGAGAATGCTGATTTGCAGAATGCCATGTGCACGAATAGCGGGCATCCACAGGTATTTCCAATATTGCCAGTTGGTCTTGGCAAAGTCTTTGTCATCGTAGCGCTTGCCCTTTTCGAGCACCAGCACGGAATAGCCCTTTTCCGTCAGTCTCATCGCAGAAACTGATCCCCCGAAACCGGAACCGATGATTACATAATCATAAACTTTATCCATACGTGTATCCTCCACGGCGAATTGGGCTGATTATAAAACAAGAGCCGCCAGTGAACGCTGGCGGCTTGGAATGTTTAGTATTCAGATGCAAACCGTTCATGCACCCACAAGAATTCCTGGCGCTTGTTCATCACACGCACGAGGCCGCCAAAGCTTGGGTCTTTTGCCTTTAATAACGCATGTAACTCTCGCAATGTTGCGCCTTGCGCGCGGATGCCTTCGCCGTGTTCGATGTTAGTCGAATCACCGCTGCCAAGCCAGTCAACCGCTTTTTCGCTTCCAGTGAGGGATGCGTCAATGACTTCTTTGCCGAAATCAAGCTCATTCTCAATGGCTTTATATGCAGTTTCATCCATCGCCAGCTTGACGGCAGAAGATGCAACCGGCAAGACCAGACTCAATGCGCCAGTGACCAACCTCAAGTATGGCGCGGCTTTTTTGAACCAATCTCGCGTAAGCTCCAATTCATAAACGCCTTTCGTGCTATCCTTGCCATTCAATTCTGGCAAAGGTAGTCGCGAGTGCTCGCACCACAATGTCAGGCGGAATTTCGCATTTGTCCATTCTTTTGGATTGAACTTGCTTCGTTCAACCGGTATAAGGCTGAACAAGCGCGGTCCCTCTTTTGCTTCATCGGTAAAGACCTGCAATAATTTGGTGAAGTTGTTTTCTGCTTGGCTGAATAAGCGTTGAATGCCTGCGTCTACATTACTAAAACGTCCAAGTATTGCAGTTTGTTGCTCAGCTAATTGTGGTCGGATGCTATATATCTCGCTCCTCATTTGTGCAAATTCTATAAGCAATGCATCCATGGAAACCGGTCGTGCAGCAGGCGCATTACGGAGCAGAGAATCGATATCCTGCCATTCGTTGCACACGGGGCATGGAAATTCAAAACGCTTCCGCCGTTTACTGGCAATGAGTTTTTGCACATCGAACAAACCAGTACCGGGTGCAAGTCGTCCACACGGCTCTATACATGACATCATTACATTGCAACGCAAACCTTCCCAAAAACTCTCGACCAGATATTTAACTTCAGCCGTCAGCATGGCAAGGAAGCGTTCAGGATAGGGCGCACGCACGGTGATACGCACATCGTTGCCTTTATGTTCCAGCAGAGCGCGACCGTTGTAATCGTCATCTAATACGAGACCGCGCTGCCAATGGACGCTGTCGGGAAATTTGACTCGTCCGAGCGAATACTTGTGCAAGCGCACGATCAATTGATAGAATAAACCCTCGGCAGCGGCGGATTGATCTTTTTGATCCACGATGCGGCAGATTTGTTCTTGTTGAATATCTCCTGATGAAACACTTTCCGACCAAGCGGGAATAGATTCAGGGCGATTATCGGGTACGAGTTGGGCAATGAGATAGGCAGGGTCAGTGTTGTCATTGGGGGAAAGGCCCACGGCGCGGTAGGAAAGGTCGAAGCGCTCCATCAGCCGTACAAAGATTCGGTGGAGTTCCTTTGGATAGCGCGAGTCCGCCGGTCGAGATGGTTCATCCCATAACTTGGCGAGTCGCGACAAACGCACGAGACCATGTGCTTTGCGCGTGGCTTCATCATCCAGCACAAAGCTGATGGCAGTTGCCAGCCAATCGGGTTTGAGCACAACGATATCCTGCAAAGCGGGATCATGTTCATAGTGAATGAGATGCCCGAGACGATGAGAAATGGTAATGAACAAACGCGCCTCTTCATTATCCATGCCGTGCTGTTTGCAAAGTCCCATAACTTCATCGAGCGGCACATAGGCTTGATGGATTTGCTCCAAAGCTTCACGCGTCTCCTGCCAGCGTTTGGGAACGGAGCGTCCCACCTCTGGCAACGTGACTGCCACGCGCGCGATGGCTTGCTTGAGTTCTTCAATGCCGCGTCGTTTGCCTTCTTCATCAGGCTTGCTCTCCACGTGATGGAAACCCAGCACGGTATCTTTGCCAAACAGATCAATTAATTCTTGACGATCAATATCGGGCTGGCGTTGTCCCGGACCGCCGTGCGTGGCAACCACCAGAATCTTTGCATCGGGTTCGCGATGCTTGACCAGCTTGATCCACTCTTTGACGAATCCTTGTTGCGGACCTTCGCGCGGCTTCCAGACTACGAGATAGACCGCAGGCGCGCTGAAGAATAATTGGTGTGTGGGGCGATAGACCCGCTGACCGCCAAAGTCCCAGCCGTTTAGCGTGATTTCTTTTTGATTATCAGGATCAGTTACTTTAATTGGTTTGATTTCAATGCCATGTGTTGTGTCATGTTCTTCCCACGGCCTGCCAAGTAACGCGTCCATTAAACAAGTCTTGCCGACTTCACCTTCGCCGACCAGAATGAGTTTGGCTTCGTTGAGCGTGATCTGCCCGGCGGCTTTGGCGCGCAGATAGGCTTTAACCGCAGGAAGCCCTTGTTTGTAAGCTTCAGCAAGTTCGGGGTTGAGGGGGTTGTTTTTTAGGTTTAGTGTTGTCAAATACTCAAGTTGGGCAAGCGAGACAGGCAGGTCAGTTAATCTGTTGTTATCTGCATTTATAATCTTTATTTTGTAAATGCTCCCAATAGAATCTGGGAGTTCTGTCAGTTGATTGTTGTCCAAAAACATTCCCTGGAGATTTGTTAATACTTTTACCCAATTCGGTAGCCTCCTTAATTGACATCCACTAACTTGCAGACTCTTAAGTTGAGTGATCGATTGGAACCATTCGGGTAGTTCTTTGATTTGAATTCCGTTCCCTGCGTATCCAAGACATAGCTGCTCTAGGTTTTGCAATTTGCCAATGGCCTGAGGTAGGTTATCAATTGGGTTGCGATCTATTGTTAGTGTCTTAAGATTCTT